>CAYNMH010000038.1:0-24874 GCA_964398145.1 uncultured Flavimarina sp.
TAAAAAAGAAATCTCAAAAATATTGGATTCGAGATTTGAAAAAAAATAAAGCTAATATTCATTTATTAAATGATGATGGCATAGCTTATCAAGCCACCACGTTCCATCACAATCAACAAATTTATGCTGGTATAGCTCCAAATCTTGTACAAGCCTATTTTGACTTAGCCTACGAACATATCCAATGGACAGACAAATATGCTGAAACTTTCCAATACACAGCAGGTATGGAGTTCGGTGAAATTAGGCAGGTTCCTTCAAATCAATTTCATAGATTTTTACAATACAAGATTTCAGCCATTGTTTTTTTACACTTATCTGTAGAAGCCTTTATAAATCACATAATTCCAGACGATTATATCTACGAGAAAAAAGAAAATAAAAATGGCCAATTTTTAGAAAAAACGACTAAATTTTCTAAAATACAAATAGAAAGATTTATTAATTTCAAAGAAAAGCTAACAGAAATTATCCCTAAAATTCCGAGTATAAAATTTGACATAAATAAAAATGAGAGAATTATTGGAAGAATTTTAGAGATTGTAAAAATTAGAGATGAAATAGTACATTTAAAATCTAAAAATACTGAAACCTCTGTTTACTATCAATCTATATTTCATTTTATAGCTTCAAGAGATCTCAAAGTTTACCTATATGCAGCAAAAAAATTCATTAATATAATTGAACCTGAGTTTATAAAATTAGATTCTATCACAGAGATTAACAATGTTCTAGAAATTGAAATTGATAGAGAAGAAAACTTACACATAGGAATATTATTTGAAATCACTAAGATTAAGAATACAAGAATCTCTTTAAATATTCAAAAATGGAAAGGCCTCAAAAAGAATGATGAAAAATTACTAGCTGTTACATCCCATCTAGATTTAATGGAAAGAATGAATATCATTTCTGATTATTTATTTACGGAGAAAAAGCATCGCTTTGTATTGGAAATTTTTAAAAGTGAAGATCAAATAAAATAATGCTAAGTACGGCGTTCAGCCACCCATTAAGATCTTAGAAGATACTGTGACGGTTCGCATTCATTTAGACAAAACCAATAGCTAAAATTGGCGCATTAAAGGTTATACCAAAGTCGCATTTTAATGGAGTTATCCCTCTTTACCGGGCGATTGTATCGTGTTGTTATTAATAATAGTTAAAGGAGCGTGATTTAATCACTCCCGAATAGTGAAGATAAAAAGACAAGAACTCATCATTATAAAAAAACTAAACCTCAAACCATGTTTACACTAGAACAAATTGAATCTGCACATCAACAAGTAAAATCAGGCGCTGATTTCCCCAAATACATTCAGGAATTAAAAAAACTGGGAGTTTTGGCTTTTGAAACCTGGGTTTATGACAGTCATACCGAATACTTTGGAAAAGACGGGTTTCAAGTCGAATCAAGTCCGAAATATGAAAATTTAACCATCGCTGCCCTTTCTGACAAAGAGCGATTTGTAGAATATTTAAAAAATCACCAGAATGGGGAAACCGACTATCTTACCTTTTGCAAGCATTGTGCAGCAACAGGAATCGAAAAGTGGACTGTAAATCTTGAAGATATGACGTGTGTATACTATGATAAATCCGGCAATGAAATTTTAGTAGAAATAATTCCTGCTAGATAACACACTATAAACCCAGTTAAAACCCTTTCAAACGAAAAAATCCCCACGTTTCCGTGAGGATTTCTCTTTCCGGGTGGAAGATCGGTCTCGAACCGACGACCTCTTGAACCACAATCAAGCGCTCTAACCAACTGAGCTACAACCACCATTTATAAAGCATAATTCGCTAGCGATTTATGCGGCTGCAAATGTAATGCAAATCCGTATTATGAGCAATATTTTCTAATAAAAAATAAGGCACTTTTTTAAATTGAGCGAGATTGTCTATTTCTTATATTGAAAACGGCTCTAGCTTCAGACCCGCAATGCAGGTTAAATCAGATCAAAAATAGAATCTACCGCGGGATAGCGCTCTACCGTAAAACCTTCGGCATAATCCGTGTTAATGAGTCGGCCTAAATCGCGTGCCCGGTATTTGATGCTTTCCTGAAAATTCTTACTGCTTATCGGCGTGTTGTCCTCCCCTTTCGACGGATCGTAAAACTGAGAGGAATACGCCATGACAGCTTCCATTTTCTGATCTATAAACCCAGAAATATCGACAACTACATCAGGTTGCAGGTTTTTCCATTGAATGTAATGATATACATTTTTGGGCCTCCAGGCTTCCTGAGATTTTCCGTCGAGGCTGGTTTCAATCTTTTTAAGTCCGCTGAGAAAACAGGCATCGCTGGCCAGCTTGCTCCCACGGCCGTGATCAATATGCCGGTCGTCAATGGCGTTGCACAAAACAATCTCAGGTCTGTATTTACGTATGATTTCAATGATACGCAATTGAGACTCGCGATTATTTTCAAAAAAACCATCAGCCAGAGCAATGTTTTCGCGAGCACTAAGCTTTAAAATTTTCGCAGCATCAGCAGCTTCCTGATCTCTGATCTCCGCCGTACCGCGTGTACCGAGTTCACCTCTCGTCAAATCAAGTACTCCGGTTTTTTTACCACGACTTTGTTCTTTGGCCAAAACGCCCGCACAGGACAATTCCACATCATCAGGGTGTGCGCCTATGGCAAGTATATCTAATTTCACTATACGTTACGTGTTATCAGTTAATGGTTATTTGGTGGAATCAAGGAATCGTGGAATCGTTGAAGTATGAATTATTCACTTTCTACTTTTCACTTCGCACTTCTTACTTCTCTTTAGAGACTAAAATTCAAACTATCCTTAACCACCTTTTCAAGGGCCTGCTCGAGGTCTGCAATCAAATCCTTTCGATCTTCAATACCTACCGAAAAACGGAGCAAACCATCTTTGATTCCCTGGTTCTCGCGCTCTTCAGCACTTAACAAGGCGTGCGAAGTTTGCGTGGGAGACAAAATGGTAGATTCTACACCGGCAAGGCTCATAGAGGGCTTGATCAGTTTCAATTCCTTTAAAAAGGCTTTAGCATCCAGTTCGTCTGCGAGTTCAAATGAAAGCATTCCGCCAAAACCGCGCATCTGCTTTTTAGCCAGTGCATAATCAGGATGCGATTTTAAACCGGGATAATACACGGCTTTTATGTGACCGTTTTGCTCCAGCCATTTGGCCAGTTTTTTGGCATTTTTATTTTGCTGCTTTAAGCGAAGTACAAGCGTTTTAAGACTTCGTTCCAGCATCCACACGCTAAAATCACTTAGGCTGCCGCCCAGATTTTTGGCTTTATGCCAAATCTGCTCCATATGCGCATTTGATGCCGCTACAGCTCCCGCAAGAATATCACTGTGACCGCCCATATATTTGGTCGCCGAGTGAATAATGATGTCGATACCAAATTCCGCCGGATTTTGATTTACTGGGGAAGCAAAGGTGTTATCAATCATGGTAACAATTCCTTTTGATTTCGCCAGATCGGCAATCATTTGCATATCGGTCACCGTCATCAACGGGTTTGACGGGGTTTCAATATACAGCACTTTGGTGTTTGGCTTCAGAGCTTTTTCGAAATCTGCGCGCTCCAATCCTTCGGTAAAACTGTACTCGATACCCATCTTGGAAAATTCTTCTTCTACCAGATTAAAGGTTCCACCATAAAGCGTTTTCTGTAACACAATATGATCTCCCGCATTTAAAAAGGCCAAAAGTGCGGTGCTCACTGCCGCCATTCCGCTGCCAAAAATCATTCCGGCTTCAGTGCCTTCAAGAGCCGCAATTTTTTTAGCGAGCATTTCCTGATTTGGTGTATTAAAATAACGCGGATAGCGCTTTACTTCGACATCTTCATAGGCGTAAGAAGTTGACATATAAAGTGGCGAAATGGCACCTTTAAATTGCTTGTCTTCTACCTCGCCCACGTGAGTGCAAATGGTGTTTTTTCCGAATTTTGAATGATTCATAGCGGTTCTAATTGAAGCTGTGAATTTACAAAAAAGCCGAAGGAATACCTTTGACTTTGCTATATAAATCGGCTGGAAAGCCCGGCCTATTGATGCTATATTTGCAAAACCGAATTAAACACGATGCCTACATTAGTATTTGACACCTTTAAACCCGGGTATGCGGAAGCTTTTAAAGCCCTCAATCTGCACTGGCTGGAGCAGTATTTTGTGGTGGAACCCCACGATAACGAGGTTTTAAGTAATCCTGAACGCTTTATCCTAAAATCGGGCGGAGAAATTCTGGTCGCAAAATTCGCTGAGCGGGTAGTTGGCGTTGTAGCCCTGATGCCCGATGAAAACGGAATTTTTGAACTTACTAAAATGGCTGTAGAATCGGAGTTGAGAGGGCAAAAAATTGGACAGCAATTGCTTCAGCATACACTGAATTTTGCCCGTCAAAAAGGATTAGACACACTCATTCTGTATTCAAACCGAAAGCTTGAAAACGCGATTTACCTCTACCGAAAGTATGGTTTTGAAGAAGTCCCGCTAGAGCAACCCAATCCCTACCTGCGGGCAGATATCAAAATGAGAATCAGTCTTTAAGAGGTATTTGGCTAATTAGCTTCCGGAATTGCAGTTTACCATTTCTTTAATATGCTTTTTTTCATTTTCTTAGTTTCTTTAGGGTATTCTAAATCTAAAAACACATTAAAATGAAAAGAGTTCTACTAACGGCTTTGATGGTTACGGTGCTATTCAGCTGTAAAAATGAAGCCAAAAATCAGGAAGAAGCCACAACCGAAACGGAAGAAATGGCTATGACTGAAGAATCTGAAATGGAAGCCACTTTTGATATTACTCCTATTGAACACGCTACGGCTGTATTCACCTTTGGAGATGCTGTTTTTTATATTGATCCCGTAGGCGGTGCCGAAGCTTTTGAAGGTCAACCTGCGCCTCAATACATCTTACTTACCGATATTCACGGAGATCACCTCAACCAGGAAACGTTAACGGCTGTATCAAAACCAGACACCAAAATCTTTGCGCCGCAGGCAGTTTACGATCAGCTGGAAGGGGAAATCCAATCGCAAATTACCGTGATGAATAACGGCGACACACAGACCTGGGATGGATATGAACTTAAAGCAATCCCGATGTACAATCTGCGCGAAGAAGCAAAACAGTTTCACGTAAAAGGCCGTGGTAATGGTTATGTGCTGGAAAAAGACGGAACACGCATCTATTTTTCCGGCGATACGGAAGACATTCCTGAAATGCGCAATCTCAAAGACATTGACAAGGCTTTTGTATGCATGAACCTCCCTTACACAATGACTGTGGAAAGTGCAGCCGACGGCGTGATTGCTTTTGCCCCAGATGAAGTATATCCGTATCATTTCAGAGGTCAGGATGGCCTTAGCGATACCGATACATTTAAAAGCATTGTGGACTCGGCCAATGTTGGCACCGAGGTCATTATGCTCGACTGGTATCCCAACAAATCTGAGTAAATAATTTCGGGGAAAGCGCACGAGGTGTCAAGGAATTTAATCTTTGCTTTAAAGACATACTGATAGCTAAATGGACGGCGTATTATACTCTTTGGAAAAACCAATAAATTTTAAAAATCCCAATCTCCCCAGTTGGGATTTTTGTTTAAGGCCAAAGCTTCACGGAAGCATTCAAATAGTGTATTTTTAGGACGCTAAATTGAATCATTTTATGAAAGCACGTTTTTTTGTCCTGAGTCTGATGTGTATTCTTTCGTGTAAAAACACCGAAACCAAAACTGAATCTGAAATGAGCAAAACTCCAAAAGAACCTACCCAAGCACAGGCGTTTTATTTAGGCACCTACACAAATGGCGACAGTAAAGGTATTTACAAAGCGGTTTTAAATGCCGACGGAAGCCTGAGCAAACCAGCTCTTGCAGTTGAAACTGAAAACCCGTCGTATTTAACTTTCACTAAAAACAAGGATATACTCCTGGCGGTGAGCGAAAAAAATAACGGTACTGTTGAATCGTTTCAGGTGGACGGTGATGAATTGCTGGGGGTCAATCAAAGTCCTACCGGCGGGGCAAATCCCTGTTTTGTGGCGGTTAATGAAGAGGAATATGTTTTGGTCGCCAACTATACCGGGGGCAACGTAGGCCTGCTGAAACTAGATCCCAGGGACGGTAGCCTTTCAGACCTTCTTGATGTGGAACAGCACGAAGGCAAGGGTACAACGGACCGGCAGGAAGGACCGCACGCCCATTCTGCATGGTTTTTACCAGACGGCAGCGGTATTGTTTCAGCAGATTTAGGAACCAATCAATTGTGGTTTTCAAAAATCAATACCGAAACCAATAAGCTGGAACCGGCTACTACACAAAAACTCGATTTACCCGAAGGTGCCGGGCCACGGCATTTGGTTTTTCATCCCAACAATGGTTTTATGTATGTCCTCAACGAACTCGACAACACGGTAAGTAAGATTCAAAACAAAAATGGAAACTACAGTGTGGTGAACTCCTTCTCTACCCTTCCGGATGGTTTTACAGATTTTTCAAAAGCAGCAGATATTCACGTAAGTAATGACGGAAAATTTATTTATGCTTCAAACCGCGGCCACGATAGTATCGCGATTTTTGAAGTTTTAGAAGATGGCAGCTTAAAACTTTTGGCCAACGAACCCACAAAAGGAAAAGACCCGCGTAACTTTCAGATCTCACCGGATGGAAACTTTGTACTGGTTGCCAATCAAAACGGAAACAACCTGGTTTCCTATAAACGTGATGCCGTAACTGGTTTGATGAGCTTTGTCACAGAAGTTGCAGCACCTACACCGGTTTGTATTTTGTTTGAATAAACTTTGTAGTGGAAAGAAAATTATTCGGTCGCTAATCGTAATGAAATCTGCACTTTGCTATCAGAATTTCATCTTCGGTATATTTATAGATTAAGCGATGTTCGCTGTCAATTCGCCTGGACCAAAAACCCGAATATTTATGCTTTAGAGGCTCAGGCTTACCCAATCCTTCAAAGGGATTTCTGGCAATATCCTTTAACAACTGATTGATTTTCTTAAGCTTACTTTTATCAACACGCTGCCAATAAAGATAATCCTCCCAGGATTCATCGACAAAAACGTACTTCATGCTTTTAGTCAATTAGTTCTTTTGGAAACGAGTGACCACCAGTTAATTTTTCAATAGCTGCATCTAGCCGAGCCTCATTTTTACGTGAAGAAAGTTCATGATTTGTAGCCATCAACGAATTGTATTCATCTAAAGACATAACAACAATCCCGGAGTCTTTCCCCCGGTTTATAATCAACGTCTCAAAGTTCTTAACAACCTTGTCTAAATACGATTTAATATCCTTTCTGAATTCTGAAACAGTAGTTACCAGCATTACTCTCAAACTTAATTATGTACAAATATATGTACACTATTTGAATATATTTAGAACTATTTTTCAAACGCTGAAAAAGATTTGATCCCAAAACCGGATTACAACTATCTATACTATATGCTGATGTACTATTGAAATACTTTGGATAAACATAATTGCAGCTCAAAACCTTAGAAGCTTCAAACTCTTATAATCCTGAATAGAGCAATGACTCAAAATACTTTCTATTGTAAAAAGTATTTTAACGCAACCAATCCACATATTTAGCATCTTCATTACAGCTACTAAGCCGAAATGCTCTTAAGCACAGTTTATCCTAACATTTAAATGCTCTTATGAAAAATTTAATCCAGTTTTCTGCTTTTCTAATCATTCTGACCGCTTGCAGTAGTGATGATAGTATTCAAGCAAACCTGAATGAATTTGATGCTATCACAGAACGATTCCCTTACACAGATCTGAATCCCGTTGCTGCTTATGATTATTTTGAGCTTATTTATTCGTTTGAAGAAGCTGAAAATGAAGAACTTATTTTTTCTGAAGGCACGCTTTGCAGCAATTCATCTGATCCCGGGAGCTGTGTTGAAAAATTTGAGAACCTTACCACGAACTTTGGTTTTGTAGGAGGTTGTCTTCCTTCCTACTGTTTTATCTACATCAAATTGCAACAGAATGAAACTAATGCAATTTTAAATAATAGAGAGCAACTTAAGTCATTTCTTGGGACTATAGATACACGCTCTGAAGCTATACTCTGGGCTAACGCAAACGACTATTCACATAGTAATACTAATAAAGAAACAGGTGCTATCAAAGAAGTAGGTGATCACTTTGAACTCTTAGTTACTAAGTTAGTTAGTGCCTGCACACCCTTTCAAATTGACAGGGTTCATCTACGCATAGATGCAGATGGTACAATTACAGAACTTGACAGAGAAGTATATTCTTATTCTGAAAACAGCTGTGTCTAAATGTCTTTACTTTACCTGCTTCCCTCCTAACCAGGTTTGATTTACTTTTAAATCCGGGATTTTATCTTCGGGAATGGTCATCAAATCGGCTTCCATCACGATAAAGTCTGCGAACTTGCCCGGCTCGATGCTTCCTTTCTCCGCTTCTTCGAAGTTGGAAAAAGCTGCCCAAATGGTCATACCGCGCAGGGTTTCTTCGCGGCTCAGCGCATCTTTCATTTGAAAACCGCCTTCAGGATACTGCATCAGGTCCTTTCGGGCTACCGCAGCATAAAAGGTATAAAACGGATTCACCTGCTCTACCGGAAAATCAGTTCCCAAAGCGATGATTCCGGCTTCGTTAAGCAGTTTTTTATAAGCATAAGCACCTTTCATTCGGCGTTCACCCAATCGGTCTTTTGCCCAGTACATATCGCTCGTGGCGTGAGTAGGCTGTACCGATGGTAAAATGTTTTCATCGAAATAATTGAAATCCTCTTGCGAAATCACCTGCGCGTGCTCAATCTTCCAGCGGCGGTCTGACTGTCCTTTAAGGGCCTCGGCGTAAGCTTTGAGAATGACGGTATTTGCGGAGTCGCCAATAGCATGTGTATTCATCTGAAACGAGGTAGCGGCAAGCTTCTGAGCCAATGTATAAATACTATCTACAGGAGTCACCATCGCTCCGTAATGCCCCGCACGGTCTGAATACGGTTCGCGCAAAGCAGCACCCCGCGATCCCAGGGCTCCGTCACCATACACTTTGACTGAACGCACGTTAAGTTTATCGGTTTTTAAAATTCCTTTTTCAATAAAATAGTCTACATCTGCAGGCGTATTGCTGATCATCGCATACATCCGCATATCAAGACCTCCGGCCTTTTGCAAACTGTCAATCAGCAAAATGGTGTTTTTATCAAGCCCGGCATCATTTACCGTAGTCAGTCCGTAATCAAAGCAATATTGCTGTGCGTCCTGTAGCGCTGCCACGGCTTGTTCCCGAGTTATTTGAGGCATAATAGGCGTGATTAAATCCAAAGGATTGTCAATCAGTACACCAGTTAATTCGTTATTTTCTTTTACAATCTCTCCTCCTTCGGTAACAGTGGTGTTGTCTATTTTTGCGAGATCTAAAGCCTTTTGATTCACCAAAAGCGCATGCCCATCTATACGCTGTAAAACGACCGGGGTATTTGGAAATAAAGAATCGAGCTTGCGCTTGTCTGGGAAGGCTTTATCTTCCCAGTCATTTTGATCCCAACCCCTTCCATAGATAAAATCAGAATGTTTCTCGTTTTGAAATTCCTGCACCCGTTGCACGACTTCATCAAAACTTTTAGATCCGACTAAATCCACGTTTTGTAAGGAAGCACCAAACCTGAAAAAATGGCAATGCGCATCGATGAAACCGGGATATACGATTTTGCCCTGAAGATCAATAGTTTCAGTCGCCTGGTATTTCGCCTGTATCGAATCGGTAAGGCCAACGGCTACAAATCTGCCGGCTCGTACCGCAAAGGCTTCGGCCTGCGAAAAATCTGCATCTACGGTGTAAACTTTGGCGTTTATAAAAATCGTGTCTACCACGCTTTTATCTGGAGTCTCCTTTTTACAGGAAACCAGAATCATCAAGGTAACTAAAAACAGGAATTGACGCATAGCTGAAATTTTTATCGAAAGTACAAATTAAGACATCACTGCCTAAAACAAAAAAACTCCTTTTTTACAGGAGTTTTTTATGATTATTTGAGCCCGTTTACCAGTCGAAACGATAGGTGGCACCGGCCATTCCCTGAATGCCCTGCACCGGGAAGTTTACCCAGCGCTGGTAATTGTTACCCAAAGCATTATTTACCCGCGCAAAGAAGGATAGTTGGTCGTTAAGACGATAGCCTGCATGTGCATTGGCATCAAAAAAAGATTCGAGAGTTACCTGTTGTGGATTACCAACTGTGCTAAATGGACCGACGACATTGACTTCATCACTCCGCTCACCCACATAAAATAAACTCACACCGGCAAACCAGTGCTCATCAATCTGATAATCTGCAAAAAACGAAGCCTTAAAGTCGGGCAGGTTCCATGCTTCAGCTTCGGTTTCTGTCTCATAGCTAAATAATTCTCCATTTACACGCATTTTCAGATTGCTGTTTACGTCAAAATTGAGCTCGCCAAACAAAGACAAGGTGCGTAAATCGTCATTTATTACACCAAAGGAGTTCCCAAACTGATAATTATCTGTACCCAGATTACCGTTATTATCATCAAAACGGGCATTGTTTTTATACAATAAACGGTTGTTTTGAGACAGGTAGCTGGCGCGCAGATTATAGCTCATTGCACTGCTTAATTTCCCTTTAATCCCGGCGTATAAATCGTATTTCTGATCTGTTGGCGAAATAGAATCCAGCGTAGGCGATGCAAACGGATTTTCGGTGGCGAGCTCCTGATAGCTATTTTGCATCAGTCCGCCCTCAAGTCCGCCATAGGCTATAAAATACTCATCAACCACACGGTACGAAGCGCGTACACTGGGATAAATATTGAAATCGGTTTCTGAAGCATTGGGATTAAAATGTGCTGCGGCGTTAATACCTAAATCGAATGTTAAATCATCTTTGAGCAGCTGCATACTTGGGTTGGCGCTTACGATTAGATGGCTGTATTCAATACCTGCGGAATTTTGATAATTACGCTCAAAACTTCCATTTACATAATCCAATTTCAGATCCAGGCTCAGTTTATGGTCTGCAATGGGTATTCTAAACTCAGGAGCGGCAATCGCCCTGATTTCCCCTGATTGGTAATTATCACCAAAATATCCCGCCTTGGCATAAGCCTTTTCAAAGAAACCGTCGTTAAACTCGATGGTTCCGCTCAGACCTGCCTGAAAATAATTATGTGTAGGGTTAATCAAATCAAGCATGGTAGGCATTGCCTTAACATCATCGGCCACGCCGTACCAATTGTAAGATTTATGTCCTAAATCCAAATCGGTATTCAACGTAAAGTCTCGCGTATTCGAAGTATAGTTCAGGTTGAGATCGGTATCGTAAAAGAAATCATCAAGTACCACATCTTCAATATCTCCTTGCGAGGAATTGTGATTGAGGTACACGCCAAAATTAGAATCGCGGTCAATTTCCCAATTGCTGTAAAATTCGGCTAAAGCTGTAGTATAGGTCCCAAAGCCTAAACGTACATAATTGTCGTAAAGCTTAATGCGCTTGGCTTTCTCAATCTGTGCCGCCTGTCCTTTTGCCGGAGTAAAGGTCGAAGCTACGGGTACCGAAAAAATACCGTAGGTCACTTTCTTTTTGGCCGTATTCACAGAATCGTTCAGCATAGGCGTCGCCTTGACCTTAAAAGCATCACCAATCTCAGGCGTATAGGGTTTGACCACGTTTACCACTTCGGTGCCCAGATTGTCTTTGTCCTGAGCTTTTGCCTGGTACACACCAAATGTCAAAAGGATAAAAAAGCAGAATTTATATTTTGTATTGATCATTTTCGTTTTGTTAGGTTTCTCATTCAAGGTTCAAAATTCAAAATGTTGAATCTTGAATTTTAAATTTTGAATCGCGATTAGTTTCCATCCAATGAAGAATTGGTCTGCGCCTCAGCGGCTTTGATACGGGCGAGTTCCTGTTTTGCTTCAGCAACTACTTCCGGGTAATCGCTAAAGTTGGTGATCACGTTATCCAGAATATACGTCGCCTGATAAGCATCTTTAAGTTCGTAGAAGTTTTTAGCCATCAGCACCAAACCTTTAGCGCCGTATTCCTTATACCCGCTAAAGTCTTTTGCCAGTTTCTGTACCGAAGCATTAGAACCTGTGTAATCGCCGTTTTGGTTTTTGAAATAGGCGTCGTAATAAAGAGCTTCTGCGCCAAGTTCGCCTGTCGCAATTTTTGAAACCTCGGCGTACGCTTCGGCAGCGCGGCGCTCGTTACCGGTTTGCATCGCACTACGCGCGATTATCACCTGCGCATCACTCTTCACATTGTTATCAATCTTGCTATTTGCCAAAACTTTTTCGGCGTATGCCACAGCATTATCATACTGTTTGAGTTCGTAGTACGATTTCATCAGATTGCTCTGTGCGAAAATCGTATTCTGTGCTATGTCGGATTCGTTTTCCAAACGTTGTAAGACCGGGACCGCTTCGGCATATTTGCGTTCGCTCAGGTACACCTGACCCAAACGCGCTAAAGCCTGCTCTGTAAACTCGCTACGTTCTTTTTCGATCACATATTTATAATGCGGAATGGTTTTGAGGTATTCATTTTGGCCAAAGTACAACTGACCCAAATAGAAATGGGCTTCCATCGCGCGCTGTCCGTTTGGATATTCGCGCAGGTATTTTTCAAAATTTTGAATTGCCTGAGGATTGTTGCTTCCTACCAGTTGTTTTTCTGCGGAAGAAAATGCAGCATCATCCAGTTCTGAATCTTCCACCGAAATATAATCGAGGCTGTTTGCCCATCGCCCGTAGGCATCTACCTGACCGTTATCAATATAAATCAGTTTTGCCGAAGCTACTGCCTGAACGCCTTCGGGAGTACCGGGATAGTTTTCGGCTACGCTTTTAAACAAACGCAAAGCTTCCTCGCTACGGCCGGTATTATCGTAAATCAATGCTTTTTTAAGTTGAGACTTGGCGGCGAACTTGCTTTTGGGAATTTCGCGTACCAGACGATCATACGCCTGAATACCGCGCTCGTTGTCACCGGTTGCTACATACGTATTCCCGAGTTCGTAAAGCGCGTCATCACGGTAGCTCGACTGTGGAAACTGATTGGCAAAATTGCTCAAAGCTTCTATTTTTTGCGCGTTTCGGTCCACAAATCCGTAACTGATCGCCTTCTGAAACGTAGCATAATCGCGTTCCACGCCGGGCATCGCGATCGCCTCATTATAGGCTTCCATCGCAGGCCAGTATTTGCTGTTTATAAAGTAACTATCCCCCAGCCGCATATAGGCATCAGCCTTACGCACATTGTCATTAGAGCCACTCTTAACATAACGCTCAAAGTAATTAGCTGCCTGATCGTAATTTTTCTTTTTGAAATAGGCATATCCCAGGTTGTAGGCCAAATCGCCGTATTCGGGTATCGAGCGGGCCGCACTGCTTTGTTCAAACTGTTTAAAGGTAAGCAGGGCCTCGTCAATACGGTTGATGGTGTACTCGCTCTCGGCTTTCCAGTACAGGGCGCGGGCGGTAAATTGAGGCAAAGCCGAAGCTTTCAGGGATTTTTCAAAATTGGTAATCGCTTCCTGATAATCCCCATCGTTATACAATTCGATGCCACGGTAAAATGCTACTTTTTGATAAGCTTCCTGATCCTGATAATTGCGGTTGCTTTCCAGCAAGTCCATCGCGGCTTTGTAGTTTTTGGAAGTGATATAGGAGTCAATTAAAAGCGTCTCCAATTGCTGACGCTGCGGCGCGTTAGGATAAGCCTGCAGGTAATTGCCTATAGCTTGCGGAGCAGGCTCGTAGGCATTACCTATCTCGTAACTCAGTTTGGCATAATTGAGACCGCTATCTTCTTTGATTTTGGGTTCAAAATCCATTTGATACGCATTGCGAAAAGCATTCAAAGCTTCCTGCTTTTTCCCGGTTTGCAAATACGCGTCGGCTAAGTGATAATAGGCGTTTTGCGCCACACTGTTCTTACCGTCTATAATCTTGTTGAATTCGCTAATCGCACTTTCAAAATCACCCTGCTTATAATAGGCATAACCCAGCTGATAGTAATCGGTATTGCTCCATTTGCCACGTTTTCCTTTATATTCTTTAAGGTAGGGTAAGGCTTTATCAAACTCTCCCAGATTGAAATAACTCTCGCCGATGATCTTATTGAGTTCAGACTGTTCGTTGCGATTGGCCGTGGGCAGTTGCTCTTCCGCCAGGCGGATGGCTTCTCTGAAATTCCCCTGTTTAAAATTAAGGTCGGCTTTAAAATAACTCAGGTCTTCGCGGGTACCTTCTTCGGCTTCTACCTCTTCAAAAAGCTGACTCGCCTCCTCGTAATCATCGCTTTCGTAAGCCATAAAACCTTCATAATACTTAGCCTGCGCTCCGTATTTTTCTGAATTGCGCACCCGGTTGAAATAAACTTTAGCTTCTTCCGGGCTTCGGGTTTTCAGGTGTACATAGCCCATATTGAAGTTGTACTTTTCCATTTCGGCCCAACTCAACCGGCTGATATCTACCTGCTCGTACCAGCGCTTGGCAGCCGGGTATTTTCCGTTTTCGAAATAATAGTCGGCCACATCCTTATAGGCTGAATTGCGCTTGGTGCTGGTAGGATATTCCTCTACAAACTTCTGCATGCGCGCATCTGCCCCACTTTGATTGAGTCTCACCGCCGCATTGGCGATATAATACGCGCAATCTCCTTCAATCGTAGGATCATCGGTTTCCTGTTTAATTTCATTAAAAAGAGTCTGCGCTGCAAGGTATTGCTTACTGTTGTAGAGCGTAAGAGCCTTGTCGTATTTGGCTAAATCGTTTGTAAAGGCCTCAGACTGCTGGGCTGTGAGGCTTGCACCGGTAAGAAAGATCACCAGTGTGGCAATCCTATATGTTTTAATCATAAAAATCAGATTTGATCGAAAAGAGCGAAAGCTGAAGCATCTAAGCAAAAGCCTGCTTCACATACTAACGCTGCAAAACTAGGATAATTATATCTTGTGCAAGGTTCTTAAAAAGAACTTCTGTCTGCTTATTTTAAACGACTTTTCAACAGCGGGATTTTTTATCAGACCTCAGAAAAGTGTACTTTTGGTCAGGTTTACCCCGTTATTCTATTAAAAACTATGTCACAACCGGTCTTAAAGCTGCACAACGCTTCCATTTTTCAACGCGAAAGCCTCATCCTTTCAGATGTGAGTCTAACGATCAATAAGGGTGAATTTGTGTACCTCATCGGGAAAACCGGAAGCGGGAAAAGTAGTTTTATGAAAACCCTGTACGGGGATTTACCGCTTCAACAGGGAGAAGGTACGATTGTAGATTATGACCTGGCCACATTAAAAGAAAAGCAGATTCCTTATTTACGCCGAAAACTGGGCGTGGTGTTTCAGGATTTTAAATTGCTGAATGACCGTACGGTTAAAGAAAACCTCAAGTTTGTACTGAAAGCGACCGGCTGGAAAGATCAGTCGCAGATGGACTCAAAAATTGATGAAGTGCTGGACAAGGTTGGGATGAAAACCAAAGGATTTAAATATCCCTATCAGCTGTCTGGTGGCGAACAACAAAGGGTTGCCATTGCCCGCGCCTTGCTCAATGATCCAGAACTCATCCTGGCCGATGAACCCACCGGAAACCTGGACCCGCAGACTTCGGTTGAAGTGATGGGCGTTTTGCAGGAAATCAACAAAAATGGAAACACCATCCTGATGGCTACGCACGATTATGCGCTCTTGTTGAAATATCCTTCTAAAACCCTGAAATGCGACGGTAACAAGATTTTTGAAGTGGTGCAAAAAACCATATAATATGAGTCGGGTATGATTTCTATACTAATACCCGTTTTTAATTATCCCGTAAAAGATTTGGTATTTCGCATTCGCGAAATGGCGCAACGTGCAAGGATTGATTATGAAATCCTCGTCGCGGACGACGCCTCTACAGACCTTGCCTTGCTTGAGCAAAATGAATTTTTAAACCAACTGGAAGATTGCACCTATTTTAAATTTAAAGGCAATAAAGGCCGAACCGCTACTTCACATTTTTTAGCTGAAAATGCTCAGTTTGAGCATTTGCTTTTTTTAGATGCAGATGTGCTTCCGAAAAATGCGGATTTCCTGAGTCTTATCCTTGAAAATTTGGTAAGAGCTCCCGTAATTTTTGGGGGAATCGCATACCCGGAAGATAAGCCAGACCTGGGAAAGCAATTGCGTTTTATTTACGGCCACAAACGGGAGAGCCGGCCGTTTTCTTTGCGGAAAGAACAGCCTTATCGAAGCATTACATTGGCAGCAGTTACGATCAAAAAAGAATTGTTTTACAAAATAAATATGCCACTTACCAATTGCTACGGCCTGGACATCTATTTTAGTTACAGGCTGAAACAATTAAATATAGATATTCTGCACATTGACAACCCCATATTGCACTTAGGGATTGAGTCTACTCCGGAGTTTTTATCTAAAACCCGTAGTGGACTGGAAACAATGTTAATGCTCGAAAAAAATGAGGCCATAAGCATCACTTACCGCCCTCTGCAAGTAATTTCTTTACGTTTTGAAAAACTACAGATGGCTAAACCGTTTATCAGGTTTTTTAATCGTATAGAACCCCAGGCTTTGAAAAATCTGAATTCTGAAAAACCATCTCTGTTGGTCTTTGACGCCTGGCGCCTGTATCATTTTTTAAAGTTGAAGCATGAAGCCTCCTAAATTTTCAGTAGTCGTTCCGGTTTACAACAAGGCTAATTTTGTAGCTCAAACCATTCAATCGATATTGGCGCAAAGTTTTACAGATTATGAAATCGTTTTGGTCAATGACGGCTCTACCGATAACAGTCTGCAAGTTCTTCAAAGCTTTTCCGCACCAAATACTACACTTATCAATCAGGAAAATCAGGGATTGTCTGTAGCGCGAAATAAGGGGATTACTGCTTCAACAGGTGAAATCATCGCTTTACTCGACGCCGATGATCTTTGGGAGCCACAACATTTGCAAAGTCTCTTTGAGTTAAGCCAAAGATTTCCGGAAGCAAAATTGTACGGCACGGCCTACGTTGAGCTGTTCAGCGATGCAAACCGCGTGCCCCCAAAAATCAACCTCAAAACAGCAAAACCTCAACTTTTAATTCCTGATTTTTTCGAAGCCTCTCTTTTTCAGCCTATAGTACCCCCAAGTAGTTTTGCCTTTCAGAAGGATATTGTTGATACCATTGGCGGTTTTGATTCACAGATTACCTATTTTGAGGATGTGGATTTTTATATCAGAGCGCACCTTAAGTATAAAATGGCTTACACTACCCTCGCCACGATGCAGTATCGTTTTGAAAGTGAAAATCAGGTTACCCACAGCAACCTGCATCGGCAACGCATCGCCGATTTAAGCAAATATCTTGAAAACCACCCGCACCATAAAAGCCTGCACAAATACATCCACCGGCACTGGTATTTTCTCTGCAATCACTTTAAAACCGAAGGTGCACAGGAGCAGTACTACCCGATGCGCAAAAAACTCAATACGCAATACCTTAACCCGCAGCAACGTTTACTACTCGCTTTAGCCGCTCCTATCCTACGCGGTTTACGAAGCTTTAAAAATTGGTTACTTAAAAAAGGGATGCGGGTTACGAGTTTTTAGACCTAAAAAAGTCTTTAAAAATCACAGAACGGGATAAGGAAATACATTTTTTATTAATTTCAATTTAAAGAACGCTTTTAGCGAAAATTGTCCCTGTCTGCAACCCTTTAAATGGATAAATACAAAGGCAAATACCGCAATCAATCTGCACGACATCCCACCTGGGATTATGCGAATGAAGGTCTTTATTTTATTACCATTTGCACCCATGATCGAGAACATTTTTTTGGCGAAATCAATCTGGGAAAAATGGAATTGTCTGACATAGGAAAAATTGCAGAACGGGAATGGTTAAAAACATTTGAAATGCGCCCCGATATGAATTTATGGATGGGCAAATTTGTGGTAATGCCCGACCATTTTCACGCCGTTATCGGAATTGGTAAAAATGAATTCAATACCAACGGTACGAACGAAATGCATTGTGATCGCCATCGTAGGATCGCATTGCAATGCGCCCCTACCGGGCAAACCCAAAACACATCACGCCCTAATAAATTTGGCCCACAATCGAAAAATCTGGCATCCATTATACGTGGATTTAAAATTGGGGTTTCCACAAACGCACGAAAAACCAATCCCGATTTTGCCTGACAACCTTTATATCACGATCATATCATCCGAAACAAAAAATCGCATATTGCCATCTCAAAATATATCGAAAACAATGTCCTAAATTGGAATAAAGATAAATCGAAATAGTACGGGCGCAATGCATTGCGCCCTAATTCAGAATGCAAATCATCGCATCCCTTTTATAAAAGCCTTCCACAGTTTATTGACTTCTTTATGATCGTAACGCGCGACGCTGGTCTGCGCATTTTCACGGTATTTTTGTAATAGAACCTTATCTTTCGCCAATTGATTTAAGGCATTTTTAAACGCCCCAAAATCCTGATGGGGCACAAGGATTCCATTACTTCCGTCGAGCAATTCTGCCGGACCTGTGGGACAATTGGTAGAAACAACCGGAGTGCCACTGGCCAGACTTTCCAGGATTACACGCGGAAAGCCTTCAAACTTGCTGCAAAAGGCAAAAAACAAAGCTCCGGTAAAATAAGTTTCGGGCTTCTTGACAAAACCCTCAAAGTACACCCGTTGGTTCAGTTGCAACGTGTCAACTTGATTTTTTAATCGTGCCAATTCCGGTCCCTTTCCTAAAATACGCAGGTCTATTTGCATCTCCGGCAATTCACTTTCGGCGTATGCCGCTATCAACTTATCAAACTGTTTATGGTCGTACAGACGACCAGCCGTGACGATGTATGGATTTTGAAATCGCTTTGGTGTGACTTCCTTTCGGTGAGTTACTGCGACACTATTCGGAATGACGTGAATATTCTTAAGACCAAAGCGTTGCGTAATCTGTTTCCGCATGCTTTCAGTAAGTGCGCAGATGATTTCATTGTTAAACACCAGCTGTGTTGCTGCTTTATTGTTAGGGAAGTAGTAACCCAGGTTTGCGCTGCGCACCATATACACGGGTTTTACATTTCGGTACAGCAGTTTTTTGACGAAATATTCTTTTACTGCATTTTTGCGAAACCGAAAATCAAGTACATAATCAATAGCTTTTACCTTTAGAAATTCACGCGCAATACGTAAGCGGCGGTATTTATCCAGTGGATCGTTTAACTTGTTTTTATACAAACCCAGGTTAAAGAGTTCGCCACTGTGATCATAGCCTATTTGGTCTGTAATGGAAATGATAAAAACCTTGTTCCCTATTTGAGTAAGTTGTGTACTCAGTAAAGCTGCTGAGCGTTCGGCACCACCATCGGCAAGCGATTCTACCAGAATTGCGATATTTTTAGGGATGGGTTTCAGGGATTGTGTAATTTTCGGCTTAAGATACTAAATAGATGAGAATATTGCTTGTAGGCGAGTATAGCAACCTGCATAACAGCCTAAAAACAGGGCTGCAGCGTTTAGGACACGAGGTTACGCTCATAAGTACGGGAGATGCCTTTAAAAAATTTCCTTCAGACGTGTTATTAAAAGCTGGACGCATTGAAGGTTTCGCGCCGCTCAACTGGTATCGGAAAGCCTTGTTTCGGTTTACGGGTTTTGACATCGCAACTATGGAAATAGGCTATCGAGCAATGGATTTTCTCTTTGATCAAAAGCCTTATGACGTCATCCAACTCATCAATGAATACCCCCTTAAAACTCCATATTTCCTGGAACGACGCTTTATAGAACGCCTGCATGCCCTGACCAAAAAACTGGTGATTTTAGCTTGCGGTGATGATTATATCTACCTGAATAACCTCGACAAACTGCCGCATCATCCCGCATTACAGCACTCGGAAATTCAATTTCCGTACAGCGAAAAATACCTGACACCTGCTCATAAAAAATACCATGAGTTTGTCTTTGCTAAAAAAGATGCGATCATCAGTACCGATCTGGATTACCATCCTGCCTACGAGGGCAAAGCTGATTATATGGGAATGATCCCCAACCCGGTTTGTGTGGAAAAACTAAAGTTTCAACCCCCCACCGATCTAAAGCCTATTATTATTTTCCATGGAATCAATCAGACCAACTATTACAAAAAAGGTAACGACTTTTTTGAGGCTGCTTTAGAACAGATTCAGGAAAAGTATGGGAATCGCATTGAGGTGCGAACCGCCCGCAATCTGCCTTACACCGAATATCTAAAGACATACGAAGATGCGCATATCCTTCTCGATCAGGCTTATGCACTTGATCAGGGTTATAACGCGCTTGAGGCAATGGCGTGGGGTAAAGTTGTGTTTACCGGAGCCGGTGAGGCATTTTGTAAAAACTACAATTTGAAAAAAAACGAAGTGGCCATACATACCGTTCCTGATGTAGGCAAAATCGTAAGGCATCTGGAAGCTTTGATCGAAAACCCAAAGCGCATATTAGAAATAGGCCAAAACGCCAGAACATTTATCGAAAAACATCACGATGCTACCGAAGTTGCCGGACAATACCTCAAAGCCTGGGAACAGATCAAAGCAAGGGCGGAAACCTAAAATTACTGAGTTGCCTTTGCGAATAATTTCTTTCTAAATAGAATCACAACCACCAGTAAATACAGGGAATAACTCAGCAAATGCGCCATCCCTGCACCTATAAATCCGTAGCGGGAAACCAGCCAGACGCTGCTAAAGTAAATGAAGCTGAGGGAAATCAGTTGCGTAATCACAAAGGTTTTCACCATTCGTTTAGCGATGATCTCGTAGGCGATTACCAGACTCGCCACCCGCACAAAGTCCCCTGCCAGTTGCCAAATAAAAATGGGCTGCATCTCGAGAAAGGATGCATCATAAACCAACCGGATGATAAAATTTTTCATTAGAAAAACGGCAATCAGACCCGCTGCAAATAAAGGCAGAATACTTCTGTAAAAGTCGGCAGTCACTTTGCGCAGATTTGGTTGGGTTCCGGAAGTTGCGAGTTTGGGTAAAACATACAAGGTGAGGATGCTCGTGGCAAACATCAGGTAATAATCAGAAAGGCGCAGCATCGCGTCCCAGTATCCCGCATTTTCGATTCCGTCTGTATCGATGATGTATTGACGTATTGCGATATAAACCAATGGCGCTGCAACCGCCGAAAATAAGCTCATAAAAGCATAAGAACTCAATTTCTTAAGAATGGAAGCATCTATTTTTAGATTGAATAGCTTTTTCGCCTGCGCTAAATACTTCCGCAAAAAAAAGAGTGTGATTCCCAAAGCCAGGAAACTACTTAAAACTAAAGCCAGCATCGCTCCCCATAATGAGAGCCATATAATCAGAACAGCAGATAGAAGCACTCCAAAAGCATTGATACTGATATTTATAAAAATCACTTTACGAAAATCACCCAGCCCGTTGAGTATGTTGAGGAGCAAAGTTTGTAAGGTAAAAAGCGGTAAGACCATACCCACCAGGCGTATGATCAGCGTGTAATCTTCAGAAGTATCGAAAATCAATGTATTAAGTTCCGAAGCGGCAATTACCACGATGAAACCTAAACCTAACGAGATTAAAAAAGGCAGTTTGACCACTGTAGCCACGAGTTTATAAAGGGCTTCGGGTTGTTTTTTATACGTGGCGGTGTATTTAATCACCCCATTGCTTATGCCCAGTTGACCCAGGCTTTGCAACGAGCTCATAAAATTGCGCAGATCGCCCAGCAAGGCCATCCCCGAGGCACCCACGTACACCGCGATGAGTTTAGAAGTGATGAGACCGCAAATTACCCGTACCGCAATACCCACACTATTGAGTGACCCCACTTGCAATAGGATATTTTCGGCGAAAAGTTTGCGAACAAACCTAAGCATGATAAGCATTTAAAACTCCAATTATTCGGCTTATCTCTACATCGACAAGTGCCGGATAAAGCGGAATACTCACACAATTTTTTGCAACTTCTTCAGTGACTGGAAAACTCAAATGATTATAGTCTTTAAGCGCTTCCTGTTTATAAGGCGGCACTTCGTAATGAATGGCAGAACCTATTCTGTTTTGGTTTAGATACGCTAAAAAATGAGGGCGGTTGTTGACCAAAATCACAAAGACATAAAACACGTGACCTGCTGACCCGTCAAAAAAGGGCATTCGGATTTCCGGGTTTTGAATTTCGTTAAGGTAACGGGATGCAATCTGGCGGCGCTTGCGATTGAGCGCATCAAGATCGTTTAGTTTTTCATTTAAAAATAAGGCTTGTAGCGGATCAAGTCGCGAGTTAAAACCAACCCTTGTGTTATGCTGAGCATCTTTACGACCATAGTTGCGTAAACTTTGAATGGTCTTTGCCAGTCGTTCATCTGAAGTAGTAACCGCACCGGCATCACCCAGGGCTCCCAGATTTTTTGTGGGATAAAAACTGAAGGCTGCGGCATGACCAAAACTTCCGGCTTTTTTATCGTTTACAACTGCTCCGTGAGCCTGACTCGCATCTTCAATAAGCAGCAACTGGTGCTTTTCAGCATAGGCTGAAAGCACTTCCACGGGTCCCATCTCTCCGTACAGATGCGTCACCACAAGGGCCTTTACAGAAGCATCAGGATCCCCAAGTTTATCAAGATCGATATTGAAGTATTGGGTTTCGGCTTCCACAAATACAGGCTTTAACCCGGCCTGAATGACCGCAAGCACGGTGGCGATATAACTGTTCGCAGCAAGCAGTACACTGTCTCCCGAAGCCAGTTTTCCTTGAACTTTATAAGCCTCAAAAATAAGCCGAAGCGCATCAAAACCATTACCTGTACCCACGCAAAAATCGGTGCCGCAATAGCGGGAAAACGCATTCTCAAAATCACTCACTGCCTGACCCAAAATATAGGTTCCGCTACCCAAAAAATCTTCAAACCACTTTTTAAAATGGTGCTCGTAAGGCGCATTGATTTGCTTTAAATCTAAAAACGGAATCTTCATAAATCGAGCTTTAGCGTGTGTTGCAAATAGACCTGAGCCCCCAGTTCTTCCTTCTGTTTGATGAGTCCGAAATTATAATCTTCATCACGGCCACCCTGCACGGTTCCCATATCAAAAAAGCGATATCCCGCATCTTTATAATCCTGAATCAGGTTAACAAACAGAAAATCCATCACGCGAAGTTTTTCACCTTCCGGAGTTGTGGCACCGTACTGAGACTTGACCACATCCTCGGTTAGAAACAAGGTAATTCCGGCGAGCAAAGTTTCGCCCTGATAACAATTAATCTGCTTGATATGGTAGGGAAACTGCTTTTTAAGCAGTTCTATTTCGGCCAGACTGTGTACGGGCTCGGCATCAAATTTTAAAGACAACCGCGGTTTTAAAACCGCATTCCAAAACCCGGCAAAATCGGCTTCCCCATAGCGCAAACCCCGTTCTAAGGCCTGCCTTGCGCGGCGTTCTTTAGTAGCGTGAATAAAATAAGGCCGGTTATAATCTATTCCAAAATTCAAATGACTTTGAACAACCTGCGCTCCAGCTTCCTGCAAAAGATGCTCGAGTTCATAAGCCGGCTGCTGCATATAAAACTGCGGAATCAATTTGATTTGAAAATGTTGAAATCCTTCGGTTTTTAAGTATTGCAGCAAAGCTTCCACAAGCTGTTTTGCTTCCGAGAAAGCGATACCTTTCTCTAAAACCAATGCGCCATAGGTAAGCCCCTGATGGCTGAAAAGTGTAACTCCTTTCCGGTTTGCCGGAAGCACCGCAATGACTTTTTCGTCTTTAAAAAACAGTAGGCTGTGATCTTCAAAGCGATCACCATGATATTCCATAAAAGCCCGTGAAAATAAAAAGCTGGTGTTTTTAACACCTTTGTGTTTAGAGCCAATCAATGAAGCGACAAAACGATCCCAACGGGATTTGTAATCGGGAGTGTATTTAATTATGCTTATCAAGTTTTGAACTTTAGTATGGGGAAAGTACAAAATTTAATGGGAGAAGTTTATTTCAAAAAAACACCTCCCGAAGGAGGCGTTGGTGAACTGTATAACACCCTAAAATCATACAGATCTAAACTTTTGGATAAGCCTGGCTATGGTAAAGAGCTTCCATGCCGGAAGATAAATGATCAGAAGTTCATTGAGATAAAGACTATGATTATTCAAAAAGGTTCCTTAGGATTTGATTTTTTTTCGAAATTTTTGAAATGAAGGTTTACCAATTTTTAAGAGATTCCGAAGAGATTAAAACTTTTGGTTAACTTTATAAAAAAATAATATGGGAACTCAAGAGCTTAAAAAACGTATAAAGTCATATGTAGAAATGGGCGATGATAAAGTACTCGCAATTGTACATGGGGTTTTTGAGAATTATTATCAGGATGAAATTGTCGCTTATTTTCCAAATGGAAATCCCATGTCGCGAAAAGAATATAATCTACAGCTAGATAAAGCAGAAGAACAAATTATCCGTGGAGAATTTAGCTCTATCGAAGAATTGGAAAATGAAATCCCTGATTGATTATGTCCTTAAAAGTGGTTTGGCTTAAACAAGCAACTGACTCACTGAAGCAAATTTTAAATTATCGGTATAAAGATATTCCAGCTGCGAGGGCAATTGTAAAAAGAGAGATTTTAAATGCTTCAAAGAAAATTACATTTCCGGAACAGTATCAAAAAGATGAAATCAATCCAGATTTTAGAAAAATAATAGTTCGCGATTATAAGTTACTTTATAAAGAAAAAAATGGTTTGATATACATCAGTACTATTATTTGCACTAAAGCTTCTTCAAAATAAAAAAAGCACCCCGTTTCAGAGGTGCTTTTTCAATTACAATAA
>CAYNMH010000038.1:24974-30200 GCA_964398145.1 uncultured Flavimarina sp.
TTCTTCAAAATAAAAAAAGCACCCCGTTTCAGAGGTGCTTTTTCAATTACAATAAACCAAGTTTAAACCGCTTTACTACGCTTTCGCTCGTTTTCGGTCAACAAAATCTTACGAAGACGCAAGTGGTTTGGAGTCACCTCTACGTATTCGTCTTTCTGAATATATTCTAATGCTTCTTCTAACGAAAATTTGATCGCGGGGATGATTCGGGCTTTATCATCTGCACCGCTTGATCGCACATTAGAAAGTTTTTTAGTCTTAGTGATATTTACAGTCATATCATCCTGACGGCTGTTTTCACCAATAACCTGACCTTCGTAGATATCCTCTCCCGGATCAACAAAGAACTTACCGCGCTCCTGAAGTTTATCGATAGAATATGGGATTGCAGTCCCTTTTTCCATAGAAACCAGCGAACCGTTGTTACGACCCGGGATATCTCCCTTAAGCGGCTGGTATTCTTTAAAACGGTGTGCCATAATCGCCTCGCCGGCAGTAGCAGTAAGCAACTGATTACGAAGACCAATGATTCCGCGTGATGGGATCAGGAACTCGCAAATCATACGATCTCCTTTAGCCTCCATACTCAACATCTCTCCTTTACGGATAGAAACCATCTCTACCGCTTTACCAGACACTTCTTCCGGAAGGTCAATGGTCAATTCTTCAATAGGTTCACATTTAACACCGTCAATCTCTTTGATAATTACCTGTGGCTGACCAATTTGCAATTCGTAACCTTCACGACGCATCGTCTCGATCAACACCGAAAGGTGTAAAACCCCACGGCCAAAAACCATAAATTTATCTGCACTGTCAGTCTCCTCAACGCGCAAAGCCAGGTTTTTCTCCAATTCTTTAAATAAACGGTCTTTAATGTGACGCGAAGTCACAAATTTTCCGTCTTTACCAAAGAAAGGCGAGTCGTTAATGGTAAACAACATACTCATAGTAGGCTCATCGATGGCGATAGACTTCAATGCTTCCGGATTTTCAAAATCGGCAACGGTATCACCTATTTCAAAACCTTCAAGACCTACCAATGCACAAATATCACCGGCCTGAACTTCGGCTACTTTCTTGCGGCCCAGACCTTCAAAGGTGTGTAATTCTTTGATTTTTGATTTTTTGATCGTACCATCACGTTTTACCAGCGATACGTTCATTCCTTCTTTTAATGTACCACGTTGTAAACGACCTATAGCGATTCGGCCGGTAAACGAAGAGAAGTCGAGCGAAGTGATCAACATTTGTACAGAACCTTCCTCAATTTTAGGAGAAGGAATGTGCTCAATCACCATATCGAGCAGCGGCTCAATATTTTTGGTCTCGTTTTCCCAGTGATCGCTCATCCAGTTGTTTTTTGCCGAACCGTAAACAGTTGGGAAATCAAGCTGCCATTCTTCGGCGCCCAATTCAAACATCAGATCAAACACTTTCTCGTGTACTTCTTCGGGCGTACAGTTTTCCTTATCTACTTTATTAATTACCACGCACGGCTTAAGACCCAGGTTAATCGCCTTTTGCAATACAAAACGCGTTTGTGGCATAGGCCCTTCAAAGGCATCAACCAGCAGTAAAACCCCATCGGCCATATTGAGTACGCGCTCAACCTCACCACCAAAGTCGGCGTGACCCGGTGTATCAATAATGTTGATTTTAGTGTCTTTATAAACTACCGAAACGTTTTTTGAAGTAATAGTAATCCCGCGTTCGCGTTCCAGATCGTTATTATCGAGGATCAGATCACCGGTATTTTCGTTTTCACGAAACAGCTGGCAATGGTACATAATTTTGTCAACCAGAGTTGTTTTCCCGTGGTCAACGTGTGCGATAATCGCAATGTTTTTGATATTCATAAGTAGCCCTTATTTTAAGGGCGCAAAGATACGGTTAATTAACGGACTTTTAGGTGTTTATTTCAACAATGTTTTGGGCGGCTTGCTGCCATTAAAATTCAGTCTAAAAAATTGAAAATCAGCCTGGGCAGCAACCGGGCTATACGCTCTATCTTTTTTGTTTGGAACCCTGCTACATGCGCCAAACCGCGCAGGAAGCTTCCGCTTACAAAAAAGGATATCGCTGCTATCCCTGCCGCGTTAAATTGCAGGTTGCTGGTTTTAAAAATTCAAAGTCAAAAGTTTAAAAACCCCTGATACAGTTTATTAGTTAAACGTATTTCGTATTTCGTATTTCGTATTTCGTATTTTCTATACACTATATTTACCTCTTTAAACTAGAACAGCATGAAACTTTCCAATATTCCCCAAATTAAACATACAGATACCAATAACTTTTTCCTGCTTGCCGGGCCATGCGCCATTGAAGGTGAAGAAATGGCGTTGCGCATTGCCGAAAAAGTGGTAGGCATAACCGATAAACTGGGTATTCCCTATGTATTTAAAGGAAGTTTTAAAAAGGCAAATCGCAGCCGCATCGATAGCTTTACCGGTATTGGTGATGAAAAAGCGCTAAAGATTTTACGTAAAGTTTCAGAGACCTTTAAAGTTCCTACAGTGACCGACATTCACGTAAACGAAGACGCAGCGATGGCCGCCGAATATGTAGACGTGTTGCAAATTCCGGCCTTTCTGGTACGTCAAACCGACCTGGTTGTCGCTGCTGCCGAAACCGGCAAAGTAGTCAACCTAAAAAAAGGTCAGTTTATGAGTCCGGAGGCTATGAAACACGCCGTTACCAAAGTAACCGACACCGGCAACGAGAACGTCTGGATCACCGATCGTGGGACGATGTTTGGCTATCAGGATCTTATCGTAGATTTTAGAGGCATCCCCACCATGAAACAATACGCGCCAACGGTACTCGATGTTACCCATTCCTTACAACAGCCCAATCAAAGCAGCGGGGTAACCGGTGGCCGCCCCGAACTGATAGGCACTATGGCCAAAGCCGGCATCGCAGCCGGTGTTGATGGTTTATTTATCGAGACCCATTTCGACCCTGCAAATGCGAAGAGCGATGGCGCCAATATGCTTGACCTAAGCCTGCTGGAAGCTTTGCTTACCAAACTGGTGGCGATACGCAAGGTGGTAACTGAATAATTTTTAACAAATAAGAATCTTCTAATTGAAAGGATTGCTGAAGCACAGGTTTTAGCAATCCTTTATTTTTTGATATCGATTCTTAAAACTTCGTTTTAATCTTTCAAATCAAAAGCTTTCGTAATTATTTAAAATAATTAAAAATCAGCTATTTGCATAATTCTTAGTACTTTTAGAACACAATCAAAAAACCTTTTTATATGAAGAACATACGCATTCTGCTCCCTGCCCTACTTGCTCTTTTCATTTTTTCCTGCGAAAAAGAGCCTGAAAAAACACCGCTTACCATGGGCAATCTGGAACTTTCAGAAGCAAAACCGATGCCTGGTGACAGTTTAAGTCTTTGGTACAGCCCTGAAAAAATGGAAGATTCTGTGGAACTCGAGGCTTTTTATGTGTACACCGTGAATACCAATAGTTATCCACAGGATCTGGATTTGGTTAAGGACGGGGAACGCTACAAAGGCAATATTGCGATCCCGGATTCGGCTCAGGGACTGATTTTCAATTTTAAAACCGGCGATGCATATGAAGCCAATGAAGAGCAAGGTTATAGCTTAAATCTATATACAGAAGCCGGCGAACCCATTAGTGGTTCAGAAGCCGGGATCGCCTGGTACAAACTCGCACGCGGCAACTATTATGGAATAAAGGAAAATCCAGACTCTACCCTGGCTGCAATAAACCGGTCTGTAGAAGCAAATCCGGATCTTAAAGCTCCATGGCTTACAACTCAACTCCGCATTATGAACCAGGTAGATGCAGGTACGGCTGCGACCAAAATGGAGGAAGAAATCGCCGGTTATACCCAGAAATCGGAGATGAGCAAAGACGACTACGAAACCCTGATCACGCTTTATCAATTACAAAGAAATCAGGCCAAGGCAGATTCTATTCAAGCCATTTTTGTTGAAAAATATCCAAAAAGTCAACTGGCACAAAATGCGTATGTGTCAAAGATGCGCAATGCAAAATCTCCTGAGGACCGACTGGCAATCCTTGAGGAATTCAATGAGAAAATAGGAACGTCTGGCAATCAGCAAAACTTTTTATACCGCAGTGTCGCAGAAGCCTATCTACAGGATGGAGATACCGAAAATTTTAAAAAGTATATGGCAATGGCCGGTGATGATTCGTCTAAAGCATCTACGTTAAACAATCTGGCCTGGGGTTATGCCGAAAGTGGTGAAAACCTTGAATTGGCAGCAGAATTATCTAAAAAATCACTTGATATTACAGAGGCCGAAAAATCGAAGAAGCCGGAATATTACACGGTCCGTCAACATGAGAACAATCTGAAGAGCACCAAAGCTATGTATTCCGACACCTACGGTTTGATCTTATTTAAACAAGGCAAAACGAAGGAAGCCATTGCGGCTCAGGAACAAGCTGTTGCAGACCGCACTTCTCCAGATGTATATGAGCGTTATATACAGTTTTTGACGGCAGATGAGCAATATGATAAGGTATTTGAGAAAGCTTCAGAACTGGTTAAAGAAGGTGATGCTACAACCAAAACCAAAGAATATCTGGCTACTGCCTATGCAAACACCGATCAGGATGAAGATTTTGCCAGCTACCTCAGCAGTCTCGAAAAAGTCGCTCATGATAAAGCTTTAGCCGACTTGAAAAAAGAAATGCTTGATGACGATGCGCCTCAGTTTAGTCTTAAAAATCTGGATGGTGAACAAATTGCTTTGGCCGATTTAAAAGGAAAAACCGTCGTTCTGGACTTTTGGGCCACCTGGTGCGGGCCATGCAAGGTGTCTTTCCCCGGGATGCAAAAAGCAGTTTCTAAATATGCCGATAATGAAAACGTAAAATTCCTATTTATAGATACTTGGGAAAGCACAAGCGGAGAAGCCCGTCAAAAAGGAGTAACAGATTTTATTAAGCAAAATAAGTATACCTTTAACGTGCTTATGGATACCCCAAAAACGGAAGGCAGTAATGAGTATGACGTAGTTTCAGCTTATGAAGTAGATGGGATTCCCACCAAATTTGTTGTAGGACCAGATGGTAAAATTAAATTTAAAGCAGTAGGCTTTGACGGCAATACAGACGGGCTGGTTGAAGAACTCGATATGATGATCGCCCTGGCTGCCGGGCAGTAGTTTTTAGACGTTAGACGTTAGACGTTAGACGTTAGACGTTAGACGTTAGA
>CAYNMH010000039.1:0-30107 GCA_964398145.1 uncultured Flavimarina sp.
GGATTTGCTACCGGTTGTTCCTGATGCAATAAATCTACCGGAAGGCGATCTGGCCACCAGTCGTCATTTTGTGGAGCAGTGCCGAGTGCGCCGCCGATACGGGTACCCCGAAAGGGGCATTCGGTTAGCCCCTGAGGATTTTCAAGGTTTTTCATAACAAATTTTGATTAGTTTAATATGACATAGTCTCCTCAAGACTCACCCTTTCAATAGAATAAACATACTGATGTATGGAAGTATGGATTTAAGGACGACTATAGTGTTAAAGTTATTCGTTCTAAGAAGGAATGGGATTTAAGCCGCGTTAAACTTTAATTAAAGTTGGAATTAGAAGTGTGGGCGTGTAATTCTAGGTGATTGCCACGCGATACAATCGCGCGGTAACAGGTGATACAATCGTACAGTGGTTGGAGAGCATTTCATTTTGACTGATTGCCAGGCAATACAATCGCGCGATAACTAGTGGGACTTTTTAAAGTGTAAGAAAAGCCTAATACTGAACATTAAAATCGACAGTATCTGGGATCATAAATGTCCATATCGGAACGAAAGACAAAATAATTAAAATGATTGCTAATATAGTTCCTATTAAGCCTTCTAAATTCTTATTTCTAATCGATTTGTACCCCAGAAAAAAACTACTGAAACCTATAAACAGAGCCAAATATTTGTGCATTATTCCGTTCGAAACAAGAGTTGGACTCAAATCAGAATTAGTATGCATTGTATGTAATTCTTGCAGAAAAAGTTCAGAAGTCTGAAAATTGAACCAAATCACGAATGCAATCCCGATGAGTGCTATTATAACTGATAAGGTTCCCGTCTTCATTTTAATTAAGATTTCGCTTGAAACTTAGGTATGCCAATATAGTGAATAGTACTGAAGGTATTACGACGCAAATCAGGACTGATGCCTGTACGTAATTCAATCCCAGATTTTCAAACCAATTTAAAAGTACCACAGATTTTTCAAAAAGATGATCTGAGAAAGTTTGAAAGTCAGGGATAATTAAAAGAAGTAATGCGACAAGCAACAAATAACCCAGAATCAAATATTTATTTCTAAATACAAGGCTTACCAGGAATATGGCGAACGCGGGTATTAGAATAAAGTAAACAACAATATTGACTTCGTGGTACGTTAACCCCGTGATTATGGATAACCATTTCAGAAATCTATATATGAGGTCGAAAACTTCACTCATTTTTAAAGATGATCAAATGATAGCAATAGGTTTTCAGCTTTAACTGTTAGACATCTCCACCAACTTCAACACGGTTTTCCAATTACGCGTAGTCGCTTCAACGCCCAGCTTTTTTTCGAAGAAGGCATTGCTGAGTTTGGTTTTATGATACGCGTTCTTAAGATTTAAATAAATAAAGCGGTCTTTAATCGTAAATGCATCGGGTGTGAATTCAAAGTTCAGGGCGTCAGCTATTTTTTCTGTTTTAGGAGTTTCCGAAAGCAGGGTGAGGTGCAAACCGGATAAGTCTGTTTCGGCAGTCAAATACGGATTTTGATTTGCCGCTTCTTCCAGCTCCTCACCATCCAGCACCACAACCGGAACCTCAAAATCAAAACCTGCTGTAATACCCTCTTTTATTTGTTTTGCGAGCGTTTCGTTGGTTTGGTCGGTCGCTTTAAAGAGGATGTTTCCGCTTTGAATGTAGGTTGTAACGTCTCTAAAACCCAGATCAGTTATCAGCATTTTAAGATCGGCCATTTTGATGATACGATGACCGCCTACATTGATTCCGCGAAGCAGAGCTATTTTTTGAGACATAAAATTTAATTCAAGATTCAACGTTTGAATTTCAAATTTTTTTGTGAAAAATAAAAAAGCCCTTAAACAGATTGCTTAAGGGCCTTTCATATTTTAAAAACAACGAGTGTTATTTCACCTCTTTATCCACCACAATACGCTCGGGACGGTTAGCAAGTTCCCAGGCGGTTAAAAATACCAGTTGGGCGCGCTTGGCGAGCATTGGGTAATTGATTTTATCAGGAGTATCCGTCACTTTGTGGTAATCTTCATGTACTCCATTAAAGTAGAAGATAATCGGTACACCAAATTTTGCAAAGTTATAATGGTCTGAACGGTAGTAAAAACGGTTGGGGTCGTTTTCGTCGTTATAGGTATAATCCAGATCAATGTTCATATACTTATTGTTTACCGCAGTCGAAATGCTATCAAGTTCAGTACTCAATTTGTCCGAACCAATCAGGTAAATGTAATTTTCATTGTCCTGGTGCGCCTCATCAACGCGACCTATCATATCAATATTGAGGTCGGCAACAGTGTTTGCGATAGGGAAAACCGGGTTTTCGGCATAATAGCGCGAGCCGTATAATCCTTTTTCTTCACCGGTTACGTGTAAAAACACGATAGAGCGCTGCGGTCTGTATCCTTTTTCAACAGCTTCCTTAAAAGCTTCCGCGATTTCCAGAACACCTACAGTACCAGAACCGTCATCGTCTGCACCGTTAAAAACCTCGCCATCATCGCGAACACCTACGTGATCCAGATGTGCAGAGATTACGATATATTCTTCAGGCTTGGTACTGCCTTTAATATAAGCCACGACATTTTCCGAAGCTTTGATTCCGCTTCCGGCTCTGAAAAAGCTTTCCGGAACAACCTGAAAATAGGTATCCTCAATCGCAGAAGGAATTTCGTGATCTACATAAAAATCTTTTAAATACTCTGCTGCTTTCTTTTGCCCGGGTTCACCGGTATTTCGGCCCTCAAATTCATCTGATGCATAAACATAAAGCATTTCTTTAAGCTCATCGGCAGTAATACTTTCGGCAAATGGCATAGGATTTACCTGAGTGAGATCTATATTTTTTTCGGCCTCTGGAGAAGTTTCACCTACTTTTGGGCCGCATTTTACAAACATCATAGAACCCAGTATGATGCCTAGTACAAGTACTTTTTTCATAATATTTTTTCAATTTAGAAGGCTAAAAATACGTTTTTAGTCAAGAATTTTCAGTGGCTTTGTATTTTTTTAGCGAAAACAGAATTAGAAGGAGAATTTAGTAAGCAAGCTCAAACCAGCCTTCCCTGATAGGGTTAAGTGTTAATCGCCTGTAATGCTGCATAAAGTGCTGAATGTTTTCGATATGACTAAACTCCTCTTCAAGATGCGTAGTTGTGAGGACTACAGACTTGGAGCCGCCGTTTGCTGCGGCTTTGGCACCCGTGGGGCTGTCTTCAAATATCAGACTTTCCGCAAGTGGAATGCCTAAATCTGCACTTACCATTTCAAAAACCTGGGGATCTGGCTTGCCGCGTTGTACCATATCGCTGTGCACAACGGTTTTAAAATAGGGCTCCAACTCAAGGGCTTGTATGGCAAACTCTGCGTTTTCACCCGGAGCTGCAGTGCCAATTCCCATAGGGATACCCAGTTCTTTAGCGCGATTTAAAAAAGCCTGAAGCCCGGGGAGCAAGGTGATCTTATCTGCATAAATCTCCCGGTAAGCCGCCTCTTTATCCCAGGCGATTTGTTTACGCTCTTCCTGAGTAAAGCGATCACCAAAAAGACGCTGAATAATCTCTTCATTCACCCCGTGAATATCCCGCTTTACTTCTTCAAGTGTCATCTCAAGGCCCAGTTCGCTTAGTTTTTTCTGCCAGGCGCGATGGTGAATCATCATATTGTTAAACATAGTCCCATCCATATCAAAAATGAGGGCGCGTATTTTTAAAGAATGGGTTTTCAAGGCTTTATAATTTTAAGGATTTAATTCGGGTAACAGGTTTTCGCTGTGCAAATTAAAACCATCATCGATGCCAAAAATACTATTTATGGCCGCAATCATCTGAAAATTGATACTGAAGCTTAAAAGAAGAGGTGTTTTTTTCCTGATATGGAATAGGGATTTTACCCCTTATTGCAGTTGTAAAGCACTTAAGGCCTTGTGTTTTAGGTACTTTTAATAAACAACAAAAAATCGACCAGTGATTATGACCAAAGCCCTTGTTTACGGAACCCTGATTACCGAAGAATTAAATCCTCAAACCGCTCAGTTTGCTGAATTTGAAGTGGTAACCGCTATTCAGCTTGAAAAAAGTCGCGCCGAAAACCGCAAAATTGAACTGGAGTTACGGGATGATGATCTCATCGAGCTTACGTTTACAGATCAGACCCAGTGGATAGGGAATGCTCTGGACATCGAAGAGATTTACAATGCACCGGCCGCAGCTAACCGTTCCGGAGAGTATTTTGTATTTGAAGCTCAGGTTAGCGGTAAACAGGCTTCCCGAGGCGGTATTGGTAGTGTGGTAATCAAAACGCTTAAACTCATACGCTCTAAAACCCTGGGTAGTGCAGCTGAGGCTTCTGCTAAAAATCTGGCTATTGCTTATGATAAACGTGCGATGCCCCAACCCGGACTTTATAAGCTGGATGCTGGTTTTCAATACTTGCCGGTTGCAAAAATAGCACCGGCAGGCACGCCTTACCTGCTACTTGTTCACGGTACACTTTCCAACACCTTTGCGGCCTTTGCCGAACTGCGTCTTGGGCAAAATCCTATCTGGGACCAACTTCAAAAGACTTATAATGCCGGTATCCTGGCATTGGATCATCGCACGCTGTCTCTGAGTCCGTTGCAAAACGCCCTTGATTTTTTGAGTCACCTGGATCAGTCTGCACGCATTGATATTTTAAGCCATTCCCGTGGGGGGCTCGTTGCGGATATCCTTGCGAAATGCGATCACCGCAATGAGGTAATTGGCTTTAGCGATCTGGAGTTAGGGATGATGGCCAATGAAGATCCTGAAGCCTTTGAGCTGATGAAGACGATCAATACGCTGGTTCGTAAGAAAAAGCTGGAAGTGCGTAAAGTAATCCGGGTAGCAGCGCCTGCTTCAGGAACTACCATACTTTCCCGGCGCATAGACCATTTTTTAAATGTGATGCTCAATGCCCTGGGGCTGGCAGTAGGTACCCAGGCTAATGTGGTCTATACTACCCTGAAACTATTTTTGCTTGAAGTAGTCAAACAAAAAGCCAATCCTGAAGCGATGCCGGGTCTCTACAGTATGGTGCCGGACAGCGCTTTCCAGAAAATGCTGAATTTTTCAGGAAACCCGGTGATGAATGAGCTCTTCGTTATTGCCGGTGATGCCGAAGTGGGCGGACAACTGGGCGACTCGCTCAAAGTAATTCTAGCCAATTTATTTTACTGGAAAGCAAACGATCTTGTGGTAGATTCTAACAGGATGGAACAGGGAGCACCCCGTCTCAACGGGATTAATTATTTTCTCTCAAAAGATGGTGGGACTAATCACTTTAATTATTTCCGGAATCAAAACACCTGCGATGCCATTTTGCAGGCAGCGACTACCGCACCGGGTGGTTCTGCAGGTTTTTATACCCAGAAGTTTCCAGGAGGCGGCAGCAGGGGCGTATTGCTCAGCCTGTTCTCCATGGAAGGTGTGCACTACGATCACGTGAGTGGTAACAAACGCATAGCCATTTTACTACCAGGAATTATGGGTTCCAGTCTTGATCACAACGGAAATCCACAGTGGATAGATTTTAGAGAACTCAATCGCGGCGCGATTAAAGATGATCTCGAGATTAATACCGGCGGGGTAGAAGCTTCGGGCGTGATAAAGAAATATTATGATGATTTTGTAAAACACCTGCTTAAAACGCACGATGTGATCACATTTCCATTTGACTGGCGTAAAAGTATTAAAGGCGCTGCTCAGCAACTGGCTAAACGGGTTGAAACATTGCTTGATACCTATAATCAGCCCATTCACATCATTGCGCATTCTATGGGCGGACTCGTAGTACGGCAGTTTATGATGGATACGGCACCGGTTTGGAAACGTTTTATCGAAAAGCCGGCCAATAAATTTGTAATGCTGGGCACACCCTGGCTAGGTTCGTATTTGATAATGGAGGTACTCACAGGTCACAGCAGCAGGGTGAAGCAGCTTGCGATGATCGACTTTAAAAATTCAAAGGAAGAATTGCTCAACGTATTCAGAGAATACCCTGGAATCTTTGAGTTGTTACCTATAGAAAACAATGCCAAACGGCCCTTCTGGGAGTCCCAGTTCTGGAAAGACCGCAAAGCGGAAAGTAGCGAGGCTATGGTCGTTCCGCTTAAAAAAGACCTGGATCAATTTAAAAAGTATCGGGATGCCGTGCTTGACTTTGTAACCCATCTTTCTGAAGAGGATATGAAGGATATTTATTATGTCGCCGGTCACGCAGAGCAAACCGTATATGATTACAAGACCGAATCGCGTTTTCTGTCTAAAAAGAAAAAACTGGTGTATCTGGCTACTACGGCCGGAGACAGCAGCGTGACCTGGGCCACGGGTATTCCTTCTCGCATCCCAAAAGACAACGTATATTATACTCATACTTCGCATGGTGAACTCGCCAATGATCCGAAGATTTATGACGGTATCGTTGATCTGTTGCTCGAGGGCAAAACCAGTCGTTTAATGAAGACCAAACCAGTTTCACGCGCCGGTGAAGTTATTACCGAAATGCACGCCGTGCCCGCCCCTGGTAGCAATCCGCAATTGGTAGGCGACGTTCTGTTTGGTATAGAACCCGCTTTTAGAACCACACAACCAGAGCGTTCAACCATTAGCGTTGAGGTCATTAATGCCGATTTAAAAGTGGCACGATTTCCGGTTATGCTGGGGCATTTCAATAATGACGGGGTACACAGTGCAGAAAAAGCGCTGGATGGGTACCTGCATGGCCGCCTGATGCAACGCTATGATATGGGCTATTATCCCGGTAAAATAGGGGAGAGTGAAGTGTTCTTTAATTTAAATACCAATCCGCGGGGAGCAATTGTATGCGGTCTGGGCAACTCGCAGGAACTCACCCATTATTTGCTTGCCAAAACTGTAGAAATGGCAACCCTTAAATATGCGATGTTTATGCGCGATAATTACACGCTGGCAAAAGCCAAATCTTATGCTGAAGGGATTTCATTTATCCTAATGGGTACAGGATATGGCAGACTTCAGATTGAAGATTCTGTAAAAGGAATTCTACTAGGGGTGAGCAGCGCAAACCGGTTCATTAAAGAACACGGCGAGGGGCTTCAGGAAGTCACGCAGGTAGAGTTTGTAAATCATTATGAATCATTGGCAAGTCAGGCCTACTGGGCTTTAAGCCGATTGAAGAATTCTGATAACCGCTTTAATTTTGAACTGGTAAAAGGTATCGAGCGTAAGGAAGGCGCCAAGAAAAAGAGAGCTTTTGTAGATGAGTCAGAAGACTGGTGGCATCATTTTAATGTGAAAAGCATTTGCGATGGGGACCGTATTACCGGTTTTGCGTACAATTCGTCAAGCGGGCTGGCCCGCGTAGAAGAAGAGGAAGTGCATAACGGCCTGGAGCAGGTAGGAATTTTGCTGGAGCAGATGTCCCGCAGTGCCGCCTGGGACAAACGGCTTTCTAAAACCCTTTTCGAATTATTGATTCCGAATCAATTTAAAGACATCATCCGAAATCAAAACAATATTCTCTTTAAGCTCGATCTTAAAGCGGCGCAGTTTCCGTGGGAATTATTTCACGATTTTGAATCTGACGAAACTCCTGCCGCTGTAAACTCAGGATTGATTCGCCAGTTACTTACTTCAGACTACGAAAGCAGTCAATTGCGAAGTGTAAGTAATAAAACTTTAATTATTGGGGATCCCATTTACAATGAGGAGCTGCTTCCTCAATTGCCTGCAGCAAAAGCAGAAGCACAACTTGTAGACGACAAATTAAAAAATGCCGGGTTTGAAACGTTTACTTTGTTGAACAGTTCGGCTTCAGACATTATGTTGCAACTTTATACCAACGAGTATAAAATTCTGCATTTTGCTGGTCACGGGCTGTATGACCCGGCAAAAAATCGGGTAGGTATTGCTATAGGCAATGGCATTTGCATAGACCCGGCGATGATTAAACAACTTAGCTATGTGCCCGAATTTGTATTTATAAATTGCTGTTTTTCGGGCACTATGAATGCTTCAGACGATGTGTTTAGCCGCTCCCGCTACAAACTGGCAGCAAACATAGGCACGCAACTCATCGCGATGGGGGTTAAAGCTATTATTGTTACCGGTTGGGCGGTAGATGACGCCGCTGCCGAAACCTTTTCCGAAGCTTTTTATTCGGCTATGCTTTCGGGATATGAATTTGGCGAAGCCGTACAACTAGCACGTAAAAAGTGTTATCAAAGCCACCGCCACACCAATACCTGGGGTGCTTACCAGTGCTATGGCAATCAGCATTATAAATTCTTTGAACACCAAAGACAAAAAGAAGAAGTTTTTGATTACGTCCTGAGTTCGCAGGTTTATACCGATCTCGAGAATCTCTACGCTTCCATCAGGCATAGCAGTTTCAATCCTAAAACCGTAAAACGAAAACTGGATGAAATTTTGGAGAATGCCGGGCGCAATGATTTAATAGACGGGGTAATTCGCGAGAAGGAAGCCTTGATTTATGACGAGCTTGACATGCCTACTGAAGCTTTAGACACCTTTAGGGCAGTGTTAACGCTCGAGGATGCTAATTTCTCCATGAAGGTCTTAGAACATTTTTGCTTATTGCGATCCCTCAATTTTTCGAAGGAGGCCGCAGAGAGGAAGGAAGAACTGGAGCTGGTTACCAAACTGGCACTTATAGGAAAAACCACCTTACGTCTGGGAATTGTTGGCAACTGCTACAAGTTTGCATCGATGCACGAAAAAGGGGAGAAGCAACTGGAATACCTGCAAATAGCACTGAATTACTATACTCAAGCTTATGAGCATAGTACCAATCCTTATGACGGGAAAACGCTGGATGCTTTCTCTAATATTGTCTTTTTAAGTTATTTACTGGAAGCCCATGGTAAAGGAAGTTTAAAAGCTCAACTTAAAAAATATACCCGAAAGCCTGCGTTTACGTATCTATCTGAGTTTTTGAAACATCTGGATGATGTAGATCCTGCAGATCTGGATATTTCCGTATTACTGGGTATGACCGAGGTAAGTTTTGGTATGTTGCTCCTTAATCCTTCGAAAGACAGCGATTCAGAAATATTAGATGAAATCAACAAGCGTTTCGCAGAAGCTTTTCAAATTTTACACAGCTCACGGCAAATACGCATTGAGCTTGCGCAGCTAGACTTTTTACTGAGTCATGAAGCAATCATTCCCAAAGAAAAAGTAAACTCGTTGCTTAAAGTTCGGGAATCGCTGCTTCGGTTTAAATAGCCTTACTAACTAGCTCGAGTAAAATTGTAAGATTAGATTAGAAGCCAACAATAACCTCTGTATTACGCTCGGTAGCTCTCAATTCAAACTGATTGCGCACGGTAGATATTAAAGATTCCAGATCAGCTTCAGGAGTATCAACACTTGCTATACTTTGGTTAAATGCTTCAAAGCTCGATTTGCCGTAAGCCAGGTTCTGAAAGGTGTTCTTCAAGAAAAGCTCCATTTTTTCAGGACCTATACTTTGTTCCAATTCTAAGAATTGAGTTGGTGTTATGAGCAAAGCCTGAAGTTGAGGTTGCACAGGGGTAGAGCTCTGATTTACAAACCGAGGTTGAATCGAACCGGTAAGCCTGTCGTATTGCGCTCTGTTATTTTGTTCCAGATATTTAATTCGGGCATATTTAGCCAGGGACTGTAAGAAGAGTTTATCTACCCGGGTTTTGGGTTTAAAATTATTAGCTAAATAATAATATGCAGCATCTTCAGTCAGATTTTCGTCCACTTTATTGATATCAACTCGTGCTGAAGTATTTACAATAGTATTGTAATTAGCCTCATTACCGTAAACAGGGGACTCCAATTGTGCGTATAGCGTTTTGTTTTGATTTGAAGAGATCTGGGTAAATTCCTCCAGAAATTTGTGACTTTTAGTAAAACGTGCCCGTATTCTTTGAATATCAGCATCTGCAACATTGATGTAGTTAGCATAACGTCCCTCTGTAAAGTCAAATTCGCCGGCGATCAGTGTGATTTCGCCTTCTGCCTGATCATTGCTAAAAGTAGATCCGCTGGCTTTTGGAGTTCCTTTTCCCAGGTAAATTTCATCACATTCTGCGCAGATTGCGGTGATTTTATAAGTCATATTAAACGGGTTGATATATTCTGAAAGTGAGCCACTGGTGCGCACCACTTGGGGATACCAGTAATCATTTGCACCGGCCAGCAGAATCCCATTATTCAGAACAACTTCGCCTTTGTGACGTTTAACATCTTTGTCATCTTCCAGCTTTTTTATTTTTCCTTCTGTTTCTATTTTTAAAAAGTCTAAAGCATTCAGAGGTCTGTTAATATTGATGTTGTGCGTTAGGCAATCATTGCAATTTTGCGGGTATTTACTGGAGGCTATGGGCTCCTCATTAAGATAGATTTGCTTTACCTTAAAATGTTTATTCAACTTAAAAGAAAGCTTCTGAGAATTTACGGGCAAATTACTTAAGATATATACCGCATCAAAGCTTTCCTCAGATAGCGAAATAGAAACAGTAGCCTCCAGATGACTCTGTTGAGCTATTGCAAATTGAAAACTCAACAGACTTAAAAAAACATAAATACAGCGCATATTTTTGATCGATTTTATACGAATCTATGCAGTTTTTTATAAAGTCCTGAAAAAATTTTCTTTTTGTGTATTTGATCTAAATAATTAGATTTTTGATCTAAAAACTCCTTAAAAATCAGACTTTCAGAGTACTGATTGAGGGTTTTCAATCCCGTCAAGAATCCTAATTTTGCGATACAGGTTTACGATATACCCAAACCTGTTTTCCCGATTGCAGCTGTTCTTGAATTCGCTCGTAAGCAGGACCTTCATAGCTATCCACACCAGTAAGCTCTGAAGATGTAATGCGATAGCTTATTCCTTCGAGTAGATCGGCCTCCATGCCCGTGTAAATGGCAATAAAATAGGTGCTGGCCTGCGGGTGATTTTTGGGAAGCTGAATGGTTTCTAACTTGTACCCGGTTAAATAGTCCTGGATTCCTTCCAATTCACGCCCAAATAATTCTAACTGAATCTTTCGGTCCTGAAGGGTTCCGTAAGAAAAAAGATAGGTAAACTCCATTATTGCTAACGTTTAAGAGTGAAATGTCCCTGAAATCTGGAGTTTACTCCTTCAATATCTGTAAGTTCAACCACATACCAGTAATCATCTGAAGGCAATGCGCGGTTTCGGGTGGTACCATCCCAGCTTTCATTAAACCCGGATAATGTTTTGAGCAGTTTCCCATAGCGGTTAAATATAGAAACGCGTATGGAGGTGTAGGATGCCAAGTCAACTCCCAACGGAGCCCAGGTGTCGTGATAGCCGTCATTATTGGGAGTAAAGTATCCCGGAAAACCTAAAACAGCCAATTGAAGACTGCTGATGCCGCAGCCATTTTTATCCCGTACGTATAAGGTTCTAAACCCTGGCGATACATTAAAAAATGTGGGGTCATCCTGATAGGGTCCCAGTGCGTCGCCCAGGGCAAACTCATAGTTTCCCTGACCTAAGTCTGCGCTGTTGCGTATAGAAACCTGATTTTCACCATTCAAATTTTCAATTTCAACATTATCGCGGGTAAGAATTGCAGCCTCAGAGGCAATGACTTCTACCTGTTTTGGTGAGGTGGTACAAATACCATTAGACGCCGTTACAGTATATAAGCCGGGACTTGTAACCGTGACTGATGATTCTGATCCCAACAAAATTCCTTCTTCATCGCGCCATTCATAGGAGTATGTTTCACCTGTGGTTTGTGTTTCTAAGGTAAATGAAGCTGCTGTACTACAGAACTTTTCATCGTTTAAAACTTCAAACTGAGGAACGGGCTGTACTAGCAGTCTGAGATGTGGTCCCACGCCATAACACTGCGTGCCGCTGTTGTCTTCAACGCGTACAAACAGCACTTGCTCGTCGGCATTTTCATTACGATAGGGAACATTAACGGGTATTTTATTTTGATTCAAAAGGGCTTCTTCACGGGTACGATGGTAACTCACACTCAGATTGCTGCCCTGTGGAAACTGAGCGCGCATTGCAGGCGTCGCCGCATTGAGGTCGAAGTCGTAAAAACCATCTTGGGTATCGTCCGTATCGCAACTGGCTAACACGAACTCAAAACCGGGCGCAAATGAGGTCGCAGAAACCTGTAAGCTCACTTCGGTAATCGCATAACATCCATTTGTTTTTTGAGTACGGGCGAAAATAAGATTACCTGTCTGATTGGAATAATCTGTTGGCTCAATTTCATTTGCCGTTATATTGTTCTCGGCATCCGTGCGACTGGGGAAAAAGCTCACCTCTTCATTAGATGCAGTTGAAATTTCGGAGGCTATGGCGTTGAGATCAAAACGTGTAAATCCATCAGGAACGCCATCTTCATCACAATTGGAAATCGTGATTTGGGAAGGGGAGTTCACGGGTTCGAGAACAACTGCCTGAACTGCACGTCTAGCTGCAGAATTGCATCCTGTCGGCTCTGCTGCGACGTAAAATGGGGTAGTTGTATTGATATTAGTCATAAAGTTGGCACCAGTAAAAACACGATTACCTCCGGTAGGAGCATCATACCAATTGATTTCGCCTTCAGTAGCCTGAGCAGTTAAACTAACATTTCCGGGACCGCAGGTGCTGTCACCACTCGTTGCGGTAATAGTGGCCACCCGTATTTGGGTTGAAGTAGCAATTTGAAGTTCAGGATCACCGGGCATCCCGCCAAATTCTACAATGTACCCCTTTGCCTGAAATGGGCCGGGAGGCTCGCCTATGGTTCTCAAGTCATTCCACGACCCCGGCAGTCCTACAGACGGGTCTGTGATGTGTGCAAAATCTTCACCTCCATTGGTGTTATTGGGTTCGCCGGTATTCCAATAGGCAAAATTTGGCGTGGTTCCGTTTACGGCACCATTCCAGAAAACAACTCCTCCTGCGAGTCCTTCAGGACCGGTTACCCATTTCCAGACGCCTTCTGTTTCTTCATCGGTACCACCTATCCAGCCCGCGCCCTGAGTTTGTTCCCCGCATAAAATCGCTTCTTCCTCAGAGGTCAGTGTAGCGAGATAACCGGTCAAACCGTAATAGGTCCTATTTGCAGCCTCTACCCGGGCATCCTGCCAGGTGATTTCAGTATCTGCGTAATATTTATAAAAGTGCCCTGTAGAAGGCAAATAATTAGCATCGCCTATTGTGATCGAAAATTCTCTTATGCCGTTAATGTTTGTATTTGTACTTCTAAAACTTACATTTTTGATGGCTGTTTCAATCTCGGCAGCGGTAAGTGATGCATTAAAACTGAGCTGTAACTTCCCACTTGAAGACGTAAAACTTGCGGTGATTGCTGTATTATTTCCTGTATATCTCAAAAAATCGCGCCCCTCCTCATAGCCGCTGGAAATCTGAACGTAAATAGCATTTATAGCCGTTCCGGAAGCATTGCTAAGGGTAAAATCTTCAACTATGGCAATTTCAGAACCCGGACAGTATAATTGATCTCCGATAGCTTCTAATTGCTGAGCATAGCTTTTATTTAAGCTAAACAGTATAAGAGTAATATATAGAATTTTTTTTAGCATCTAATTGTCAAAATTTATAGCCTGATAGGCTCCGGAATCGGGTGCTGTCACACGGGCGTTACCTTTAAGGTCTGTGGGTATTTGCGCTGCTCCTGACTGATTGCCTAATCCAAATGCAGCCGAATTAAGACCAATTTGGTACTGGTTTTGGTTTGTATTTTTAAAATCGGGTTCTCTACTAAAGATATTGCCCGAATATAAAGCTGTATTTGAAAAATCATAGTTTGGCAAAGCGGAAAACTCACCAAAACGATCGTCAAATCGGATCAGGCTGTTGTTGAAAGAAAATTTAAATGAAACACCTTCGATTTGATTCAGGCTCAACTCTTCCGATTTATTCCCATAAATAATGCAATTTATAAACTCAGCCTTTTCTAGCGCAGAAGTAAGAAAAGCTTCGGGAGTTTCCAGAAAATTATCGAGTTGTACGGCCGGGGTATTTCGGAAACTTAGGTTCCAATAATTAGCAAAAGTACTGTGCACAAAACTGTAGTTGCCTCCCAGGCGGAGCCACAGGTTTGAAATTCCTGAATTCCCAATTACCAGATTTTCACCGGTAACAAAGCCATTAAGTCCATACAAACCTACCAGTGCGTTGTTATAGATTTGCGTATTTCTTAATTCAATATCCGGCTGTGAATTGCCCGTGTTTCCATCTGCAAGAATCCCGATGGTATTGTTTTTTAGGGTCACATAGTCGAGATGCCCGGTGCTGCCGGGAGTAAACCAGACTGTACCCCACTGCCCCGGAACATCTGTGTATTGCGGTTCCAGGCGATCACCCTCAAATATAATTTCGTTTTCTAATAATTTCAGGTCTGAGCTTAGGCTTCCGGCAGCTTCCATTCTTCCACCATTGCCTACAATAAGCCCGCTGTTTTCGTGAAAATGGAGGCGGGCCCCGGCGTCTATAGTCATCGTTTTTCCATCAGCAATTCCGGCGTAGCCGTAAATGACATAAGGTTTCTCGTTTGTAAAATGCAATTGCTCGTCTGCCAGCACAAAGCCTTCCACCAAAATGGGTTCACCACTTTCATCAGTGCCAAGTTGAAGAGTTTCCTTAATGCCCTGGGCATTTTTTGTAGGGTACAGAAAAATCGCATCCTGAATGAGGGTTACCAGCGCCACCTGCTGCTCGTTAATACCAGAATCAAAGAGAATTTCGTCAGTGTATAAAAGTTGGTTTGAACTACCGGCATCAACCGTGGTTTCTATAAAAATAAAAATACTATCCCGAGGAAGAATTTCCACGTTAGTAAAGGTTTTACCGGGTCGCCCGTCTACGTTAAGCCTGTAGCCAGAAGCCTCGCCGCGTGCCAGCCTTAACGTGGGGATGCTTATAAACTCATCAGAACGATTAAAGACTTTTAGGGTATACGTGCTGCTACCGATGTTTGAAAAAACCGTGTCTAAATAAACCGTATCTCTGGAAATTTCTAAATTACCGCTGCTGGGTACTGCCTCAAAATCATCCCGGCAGGAAGCAATGCTTACCAAAACAACAAAAAGCACCAGAAGCTTGAGGCATATATTTAGCGGATTTTTCAACGGATCTATTTTTTGAAAATGCGTATTTCAAAAAGTTTATCCCAGTGTTTACCGGTTACATAAAGTTTTTGAGAAGTGGCATCGTAAGCAATCCCATTAAGAACTTCGTTTGCGGTATCATTGATGGATTTGATGTTTTTTTTGAGCGATCTTAAGTCAACCACTCCTTCAATAGCACCGGTTTCAGGATTAATGATGGTAATGCTGTCAAACTGGTAACTATTTGCATAAATTTTACCTTCAACCCATTCCAGTTCATTGAATTTGGAACGTACTTTTTTATTATCTACCACTTCAAAATAACCGGTCTCTGCATAGGTTTGAGGGTCCAGCATCCAGATTTTCTCGGTGCCATCAGATTTATAAATCGCGTTTCCATCGTTGCACAAACCCCAGCCTTCCCGGCTCTCACCATATTTAAAGCTTCCGGTCTTTTTAAAACCATTGAGGTCATAAATAAATCCGGTTTTTTCACGCCAGGTCAATTGAATCAACGTATTGTTTAGGATGGTTATGCCTTCGGCAAAATAGGTTTTATCGAGATCAATGCGCTCCAGGATTTTTCCGCCTTTCAAATCGGTTTTCAATAATCCCGATTCTCCATATTCCCCCACACTTTCATAGAGTGTATCGTTGTGAAATTCAAGTCCCTGTGTGTACGAGTTTACATCGTGGGGATATGTATTTACGATTTCATAAGAATAAAGTTCCGGAGTTTCAGTAGCCAGGAGGGTAATATTTTGAGATAGGGTAGCTTTTTTAGTTCCTGCATAAAGACTGGCCTGGAGCTCCTTTTTGCCTAATTTTTTTACGTCAAACGTATAATTTAAGGGGCTTAGACCGGTTTGTGAACCTATTTTATCTCCGTCGAGGCTGTAGACTACCGAATCGAGTACTACGTCGCTTTTTGGTTTTAGACTCACGGCGATCTCATCCCCATTTTTGAGACTTTCTGTTGGCTTATTTATAACAAGGGAAAAACTTTTACTGAGATCTTTTCCGTTTCCGCAGGATAAGACTATACTGCTTAAAATAAAGAGAACGAGAAGATTAGAAATACGCATGATTCAAAGAATTAGTTGTGGAAGTTAAATCAATAAATTCAGTTAAAAAAACCTTTGGCTAAGCACCATATGTGTTCTATATTTGCACCCGGCAAGTCCTACACAACCAGCTCCTGTCGAATTCCCCCAGGGCGGGAACGCAGCAAGGGTAGATGGTCGTAGCGGTGTGATGTAGGTAGCTTGCCTTTTTTTATGCCTTATATTTACGTAATTTCTTCCGTTTTAAATTTACGTTATGTCAAAAGTCGTCCTCATAACCGGAGCCTCATCAGGCATCGGGAAATCTATTGCTGAATTTCTGGTAACGAAATCCTATAGCGTTTACGGTACCAGCAGAAACCCGAAGTTTCAGGAGCAAAACGGCGTTACGTTTTTAGCTTTGGATGTGACCAAAGGGGAAACCATAACCGCAGCAGTGACTGCAATATTAGAGCAGGAGGGAAAGCTTGATGTGTTGATTAACAATGCCGGAAAAGGAATTACCGGTCCGCTTGAAGAAATTCCCGAAGCCGAACTCAAATCGGTCTTTGAAACGAATTATTTTGGTCCCATTGCAGTAATGAAAGCTGTTTTACCGGTAATGCGAAAACAACGGGAAGGTCTTATTATAAATGTGACTTCTATTGCCGGTTATATGGGGTTACCATACCGTAGTGCATATTCTGCTACCAAAGGAGCTCTTGGTCTTACAACCGAAGCCTTGCGGATGGAACTCAAAGAATTTAATGTGAGGGTGACAAATGTCGCCCCTGGAGATTTTGCTACCAATATTGCTTCAGGACGTTACCATGCACCGCTGCGAAAAGATTCAGCCTATGCGGAAAATTATGGAAAGTCTTTGGCCTTAATGGACGAGCATGTTGATGAAGGTGAAGATCCTCAGCTTATGGCTGAAGCAGTTTTCGATATTATCAATACAAAAAAGCCTAAAGTCGATTATAAAGTGGGGGCATTTATGCAGCGTTTTTCCACGTTTTTAAAAGGGGTGTTACCCGGTAAAACCTATGAGCGGTTGCTGTTGAAGCATTATCGGCTTTAAAATGTACTACAGGCTATGTAAATGTAATATTAACACTTAATTTGTATAATAACGTAACTTTACAATAATTCAAGTTTTAATTGTTTAATTTTGACTTTAAAACAATTGATAAACCAAAAATATCCACATGAAATTTTTTATTGATACTGCAAATCTGGATCAGATTAGAGAAGCCCAGGAATTAGGTGTTTTAGATGGTGTTACTACAAACCCGTCTTTAATGGCTAAAGAAGGCATCACCGGAAAAGAAAACATTTTAAATCATTACTTAGAAATCTGTAAGCTTGTTGACGGTGACGTGAGTGCTGAAGTAATTGCAACTACTTTTGATGAAATCGTAAAAGAAGGCGAAGAACTGGCCGCCCTTCACGACCAAATCGTAGTTAAGGTTCCTATGATTAAAGAAGGTGTAAAAGCTTTAAAATACTTTAGTGATAAAGGTATCCGCACCAACTGTACCTTGATCTTTTCTGTAGGTCAGGCATTGCTTGCTGCTAAAGCAGGTGCAACTTATGTTTCTCCATTTTTAGGACGTCTGGACGATATCTCTACAGATGGTTTGCAGCTTATTGCAGACATTCGTCTGGTATTTGATAATTATGCTTTTGAAACTGAAATTCTTGCTGCTTCCATCCGTCACACAATGCACGTTATTGATTGTGCTAAATTAGGTGCAGATGTAATGACCGGACCACTTTCTTCTATTGACGGCTTATTGAAACACCCGTTAACCGATATTGGTCTCGAGAAATTTCTTGCAGATTATAAAAAAGGAAACAGCTAGTAGAAGTTTTCTTCAAATAAAAAATCCCGTCTTTTCGATATGGAGAGACGGGATTTTTATTTTTTATGGGTCTAAGTTTTGTTTTCGTTCTATTCCTGATTAAGTGCTTTTAGCAATTCCTCTTCAAAAGTGCTGCTGAATAAATTGGTATGCGCATTAACAATGAAACCTTCTCGATCTACAATAAAGGTCTTAAGAGTAGAACTGAGCGCAAGGTCCTTAATGAGTTTATCATAATCGCCAGTAAACAGATATTGAAGATTCTTATCGAAATTATAGCGTTCAATAAAACGCTTCCAGTTGTTGAAGGTGTCATTGATATTTACCGCCATATACGTGTATTCCGGAAATTTCTCAATGTAATTTTGAGCCAAATCCTGTGCCCGTTTAGCGTGCGTTTTATTGTCTGTAGACCAGAAAAAAATGAATGCCGGTTTCGTGATTGTTTTTTCAAAAGTAACGGTATCTTTTTTCAGGGTGAGTAATTCCTCCTCCGGAATGCGCTTGCCGGTTTCAATTTTTTTGTTGGCCAGATAGAGCTGCCTAATTTCCTCCTTATCCCGTTTGGAAGGAACCTGGCCCATATACATTTCATAGAGGGTTTCTCCTCCTTTCTTATCATTGCTATTAGCTAAATAATCTTTTATGGTACGCGTAAGCAGGAAGCTTTTAACGGAGTCGTTTTTTACATCTGTTTGAATAAGCCGCAGCTTATGAAGATTGTGGGTGAAGGATAACGGATCGTAGGGCTCATCTCTAAAATATTCTTTAAATGAGGCCTGATTGAAATAATTGATTAGGAAGCGCTGGTAGGCATAAAGCTCTAAAAATTCTGATTCGTTAAAACTGGTTTCGCTTCGATAATCGTAAAAGGAATTTGGAAGGGACTTGATAAATTCTACCCGGTCCACGCCAAAATGGGACATGGGATAAACCTCTAAACGCGCATAATAATCATAATCTACTAATGCCTGACCTACGCTTTTAAAATAGGGGCTAACATCGTGTTTCTTAAGAAAATCGTCCAGTAATTCCTGGCGCTCATTTCTCATTTGAGTAATACTGCGGTTAAAGGTAGCAGGATCTTCCTGATAAATTTCCCGCTGAATCATAAGATCGTTTTCTTCTTCATTTTTCAGAAAGAAGCTCATGAGTAAATTGTTTTCGGGAGCTCCAAAACCGCTATAAGTAAGGGTTTCATCAAATTCAAAAGTATTCACCCGCATCATTAAACTATCTGCAGGTTCTAAATAAAAAACCTGGCCTTCATTGTGTTCAAAGGTGTAAAGCCCGGCTTTAGGATTCTTAAATTCGTAAAGAAATCTGTTGTTTTGATCTAGTGCAACGCTGTCTATGTAATAACCATCCTTTTCAAGAATAACATAATTGGTAGTGGGATTTATAACCTCACCACCCAGATACGTACCGGTAGTAGCTTTTGGAGAAGTGTCCGCACAACCAGTAAATACGATAAAGAGTATGAAGAAAAGTAACTTTTCAGTCATATGATAGATGGGTCTAAAGTTTCAGGGCCTTGATAAACTTTTAATGACTAAATGTAGCCGTGTTCAGAATTTTCGCTTGTTAATTGTGAGTTAAAACATAGAATAAAAAAGTTAATCTTTCAGGTTTCACGGCAATAGCCGTACTTTTGCGCCCAAATTATAAATAAGGTTTATACTATGTTATCAGTATCCAATTTATCGGTTCAGTTTGGAAAGCGCGTGTTGTTTGATGAAGTAAATGTATCCTTTACCCAGGGTAATTGCTACGGTATCATAGGCGCAAATGGTGCCGGAAAATCTACCTTTCTTAAAATAATTTCGGGAAAAGAAGATCCTACCAGTGGGCATGTGCACCTGGAGCCCGGTAAGCGTATGTCTGTTCTGGAGCAGGACCACTACGCCTATGATGAGCATACCGTTTTGGAGACTGTGCTTATGGGAAACAAGCCTCTGTTTAAAATAAAAACCGAAATAGATGCCTTATACGCAGATTACTCAGACGAAAACGCTGATCGTATTGGGGAATTGCAGGTAGAATTTGAAGAGATGAACGGCTGGAATGCCGATAGCGATGCAGCGGCTTTGCTTTCTAATTTGGGCATTAGCGAAGATTTACATTACAGCCTGGTAAAAGATTTAGATAGTAAACAGAAGGTACGCGTGTTACTTGCGCAGGCCCTTTTTGGTAATCCGGATGTGTTGATTATGGATGAGCCCACAAACGACCTGGATTATGAGACCATAAACTGGCTTGAAAACTTTTTGGCTAATTATGACAATTGTGTGATCGTGGTTTCTCACGACCGTCACTTTCTGGATGCGGTGTGCACCCATATTTCAGATATTGATTTTGGTAAGATTTCGCATTTCAGTGGTAACTACACTTTCTGGTATGAATCTTCTCAATTGGCCGCAAGACAGCGTGCACAGCAAAATAAGAAGGCCGAAGAAAAGAAGAAAGAGCTTGAGGAATTCATCAGGCGTTTTAGCGCTAACGTAGCTAAAAGTAAACAGGCTACTTCGCGTAAAAAGATGATTGAAAAGCTCAATGTAAACGAGATCAAACCTTCCAGCCGTAGATATCCTGCGATTATTTTTGAACGCGAGCGTGAAGCTGGGGATCAGATCTTAAATATTGATAAGCTGGCTTCTTCAATAGACGGGGAGATTTTGTTTAAAAATGTGAATCTAAACCTTGCTAAAGGTGACAAAGTAGTTGTGTATTCAAAAGACAGTAGGGCCACTACTGCTTTTTATGAAATCATAAACGGTAAGCAAAAAGCTTTGGAAGGCAAATATGAATGGGGTGTAACTACAAACCAATCCTATCTGCCTGTAGATAACCAGGAATATTTTGAGAATGAGCTCACCCTTGTAGACTGGTTACGGCAATATGCCAAAACCGAAGAAGAACGTGAAGAGGTATTCCTAAGAGGATTCTTAGGGAAGATGATTTTTTCCGGCGAAGAGGCGCTTAAAACGGCAAATGTGCTGTCTGGTGGTGAAAAAGTGCGTTGTATGTTAAGCAGAATGATGATGCAGCGAGCCAATGTACTGATGTTTGACGAACCTACAAACCACCTTGACCTGGAGTCTATTACCGCGATTAATAACAGTCTTAAGAATTTTAAAGGCACGATATTACTAACGACCAGTGATCACGAGTTTGCCCAAACCGTAGGTAATCGCATTGTTGAGCTTACTCCAAAAGGAGTAATCGATCGCTATATGAGTTTTGATGATTATATGAATGATCCTAAAATCAGGGAACAGCGTAACCAGATGTATGCCGTTGAGGCCTAATCTCATCTACATTTTGTACGGTTAAACTAATTACCAGTTTCAAAAAAAAGAAAAGGAGCTTACGAGCTCCTTTTTATATTTGATATATTTTCTAGAGGAATGAATTCACGACCTAAACATCATTCGTACAGGCGAATTAGTCTTTATTTTTGCTTAAGAAATGATTAATAATCGCAAAAGCACTTATTGCACCGATAAATCCACTTAAAAAAATACGGAAGGTAGAGAGTTCCTCACCTTGCGTAAGGGGGTAAAGGCGCCATAACGAATAAATGAAGAGTGCCAGATTTAAAATCAAATTCCAGTTTGATCGCTGTGGCTTACTTCCTTTCTGAATTAAAGGCCTGCCTTCCGACTTTACGTTTTGTTCATCAGCTAACCGACTTTTGGTGGCTTCAAGTTCGAGTTCGATGTCGTTATGTTGGGCTTCAGCAAAGGCTTTTTCGACCAGATGCCGGGCTTTTATCAGATTTTCTTTTTCGACGAAAACTAAAGCTTCGCTTTCAAAATTCCCGAAACCGGCGCGCAAAGCACTGTCCTTATCATTTCGTAAAATGCTGGTGATGCCTTCTTCTTTTAAATAATTCTGAAGGTAGTTTGCGTTGATCTCAGAACCGGAATAAACGCGATCGTAATTAGAATCTTTTATCATTTATTGCGCTTTATCGTACTTACAACGCCATATTGCCGTATTGAAATTTTTTCCTGAAGCAAATCCATAATACAGAACCACGGCAGCAATAGATTTGAACATAAAAAAGAAAACCATAACGTCCTGACTAAAGCTTTGCTCTTTTGTAAAAAGCCCATCAGGAACCAGTAAAGTTGCGACAATGCTGGAGAGCAAAACGGTGAAAATAAGATTTTCAAAATTTTTAAAAGGCCACATCATCAGTTTTCGAAGAGGGTGTAAATCATTTCCCCATTTATGAATAAGATAGTAATACCCATTACCCATAGGAGCAAATAAGAGGGGATCGTCTGTTTTACTGAGTACAAACATTTTTGAAGGTGCCATGATTTTAAAACCTTCAAGACTGATGTTGTGCTCGTTTTCAAGACGATTTATTTCAGAAAGTGCCTCTTGCGGAAAGGTGCCTTTAAAATAACCTGAGTCCAGAAAACGCAGGCGGTAGTCGATACATATTTTTTTGATGCTTGATTCGTGAAAAATACGCTGCGTTTCAAGCAGATCAAAATTGAAATCGAGATGGCCCTCTGTTTTTGTTGAAGCCAGATTTTTTAAAATACGCTCATTGGGACTTTCATTTTTAGCGTTAAAATGGGTAACCCAATTAACAATGCCCCGCTGCGAATTTTTAAATTCTTCCCGATAGAGTTTATCGTGAATATTGGTTTTCTTTAACAGCATTTTTTTCTTTTTTATGCCTAAAAGTAACCAATACTGCGTAAAGTTACAACCGTTTAAATGCTAAAGTCTTAGCGTAAAACAGCCTGCAACTGGTCTTCAAAACGTTTTTGCAGTTTATTCATGATTTTGTCAATTTCACCATCAGTAAGGGTTTTGTTTTCATCCTGAAGGGTAAAGCTCACCGCATAGCTTTTCTTATCCTGGGGTAAATTTTTACCTTCATAAACATCAAAAAGAGCCACCTTTTTAAGGAGGTTATTCTCAACTTTAAAGGCTTCATTGTAGATTGCTTCAAAGCTTACATGTTTATCCAGTAAAAGTGCGAAATCGCGACGTACCGCAGGATTTTTAGCTATCGGAACATAGCTTATTTTGTTCTGTTGTATCAATTCAAGAACAGTATCCCAGTTAAAATCTGCATACATTACTTCTAGGTCAATGTCAAAATGATTGCGAATGGCTTTGGCAACCAGTCCAAAATGAACCACAGGCTTTTTATCAATAGTATAGGTAAGCCCTTCCGAAAACTCATTGCTCTTTACTGGTTTTACCTCCCAATTCTTAAGGCCCAGACGGTTTAAAATAACTTCGACATTTCCTTTTAGGTTAAAAAAGGTAGTGTTTTGCTGTTGCTGATACCAGTTTTCCGGATTTTGTTTTCCGCATAAAAGGAGACTCAAATGCTTGTATTCTTCACGCTTGTCACCATACTGATGATAGCTTTTACCAAACTCAAACAGCTTCAGGTCACTCTGGCGGCGATTGCTGTTAAAGGCAACCACTTCAAGCCCCGAAAATAAAAGCGACTGGCGCATAACCGAAAGATCTGTACTCAGGGGATTCAGCATCTTAACGCTGTGTTCCTCTTTGTAGGCTTCATTTAAAGTTGCGTATTCCGGATTGGTTAGCGAATTATTGATAATTTCGTTGAATCCAAGAGACGCCAGTAAACTTCCGGTAATGTGCTGCACTTTGTGATCTGCAAAGCGGCTGGTTTTAGAAACGGAAGCGTTTAGCTTTGCTTTAAACTTGATTTTATTATACCCGTAAACCCGTAGGATTTCTTCGATAACGTCTACTTCACGGGTCACATCATTTCGGTAGGCCGGGATGGTCATTCCAATACCAGACTCGGTGATGTTATTGATTTTAATGTCTAAAGAAGACAGAATTGATTTAATAGTCTCCTTCGGGATTTCTTCTCCAATAAGCTTTTGAGCCCGGTCGAAGTTTAAAATGACCTGATGATCTTCAATTTTTTTAGGATAGATATCTACAATGTCACTGGTAACTTCACCCCCTGCGAGTTCTTTGATCAGCAATACCGCACGCATTAAAGCATATTCGGTGATGTGTGGGTCTATACCGCGCTCAAAGCGAAAAGAGGCATCGGTATTTAAGCCGTGTCTCTTAGCCGTTTTGCGCACGCTCACCGGATTGAAATAGGCACTTTCCAGAAATATTGACGTCGTATTTTCAGTTACTCCGCTGTTAGCTCCGCCAAAAACACCTGCAATACATAATGGTTTTTCGGCATCGCAGATCATTAAGTCTTCTTCATGCAAGCTGCGTTCTACACCATCCAGGGTTTTGAATTTAGTGCCGGAAGCTACTGTTTTTACATTGATTTGCTTTCCGGCGATTTTGGCAAGATCAAAAGCGTGAAGTGGCTGTCCCAGTTCGTGTAAAACGTAGTTGGTGATATCAACCAGATTATTTTTTGGCGTAAGCCCTATCGCTTTTAAACGGTTTTGTAGCCAGGCCGGAGATTCTTTAACAGTCAGGCCGGTCATAGTCACCCCACAATAGCGCGGGGCTTTTTGCGCGTCCAGCACTTCAACACTTACTTTTTGGGTGCGGTTATCAATTCTAAATGAACTTGTAGAAGGTGTGATAAATTCCGGATGCATCCCAAGCTGAATAAGACCGGCACGCAGGTCGCGCGCAACCCCCATATGACTCATAGCATCGGCACGGTTAGGCGTAAGGCCAATTTCAAATACCTGATCGTCTTCCACTTCAAAAACTTCGGCAAGCGGTGTACCGGGAGCGAGATCGTCATCAAGAATCATAATCCCGTCGTGACTTTCGCCAAGTCCCAGTTCATCTTCGGCGCAAATCATTCCGTTACTCACTTCGCCACGTATTTTTCCTTTTTTAATTTTCCAGGCTTCGCCTTTGTCATCAAATAAGGTCGTACCCACAGTAGCTACAGGAACTTTTTGACCTGCATCAACGTTGGGTGCGCCGCAAACAATTTGCACGGGTTCACCATCGCCAAGATCAACCGTGGTCAGTTTTAAACGGTCTGCATTGGGATGCTTAACGCAGGTAAGCACATGACCCACCACGATACCTTTCAGTCCGCCTTTTACACTCTGAAAGTCTTCAATACCTTCAACTTCAAGACCTAAATCGGTAAGGAGATTGCCGGTTTTTTCAGCTTCCCAATCAATATTTATAAACTGTTTTAGCCAGTTGTAACTTATTTGCATGCCTTTATTTTTGAAAGGGCAAATATACTATTTAAGCGGCTTTTTGGCACTCTGAGTCATCGAAAATGCACGACTCAATTAATTCAGAATTCAGAATTCCCAATTTTGGATTATTGCTGGCTAACTGATGTAATTCCAGATGTTTTTAAACTTCATCAAAGCAGCATAGGTCTGGCGAATGGGCAGGTTTTCGGGTTTTTGAAGTTGGGGATCCTCTTTCAAAACAGCTGAAGCATAACCACGGGCCGCTTTCATAATTTCATTATCTTTCACGATGTCGGCGATTTTCAGGTTGAGCATACCGCTTTGCTGGGTTCCCATAAGATCGCCTGGACCACGCAGTTTTAAATCCACTTCTGCAATTTCAAAACCGTCATTGGTGCGGGTCATCGTTTGTAGTCGGGTTTTGCTGTCTTCCGAAAGCTTATGACCAGTCATCAAAATGCAATAACTCTGATCTGCACCACGTCCCACACGCCCACGCAATTGGTGCAATTGCGAAAGCCCGAAACGCTCGGCACTTTCAATCACCATCACCGAAGCATTGGGTACGTTAACGCCTACTTCAATCACGGTGGTGGCAACCATAATCTGGGTTTCGCCGTTTACAAAACGGTTCATTTCGTAGTCTTTATCGTCGGGTTTCATCTGGCCGTGAACGATAGAAATCTGGTAATCGGGCATCGGGAACTCGCGGCTGATGCTTTCATAACCGTCCATTAAATCCTTATAATCAAGCGCTTCACTTTCCTGAATTAACGGATAAACGATATAGATTTGGCGGCCTTTCTTGATTTCATCTCTAATAAAACCGAAAACTTTCAGACGGTTATTGTCGTACCGGTGCACGGTTTTAATGGCTTTTCTTCCGGGAGGCAGTTCGTCAATCACCGAAACATCGAGATCACCGTAAACACTCATCGCCAGTGTACGCGGAATGGGCGTTGCGGTCATGATCAAAATGTGTGGCGGCAAATCGTTTTTGTGCCAAAGTTTGCTACGCTGGGCTACGCCAAAACGGTGCTGCTCGTCTATAATCGCCAGTCCCAGGTTTTTAAACTGCACCTTATCTTCGAGCAGGGCGTGGGTGCCTATGAGGATGTGTAGTGAGCCGTCTTCGAGACTTTCGTGAATGATGCGGCGTTCCTTGGTTTTAGACGAACCGGTGAGCAAGGCGATGTTGACGTTAAGTTTTTCGCATAATTCGCTAAGTCCCTGATAATGTTGAATGGCCAGAATTTCGGTGGGAGCCATCAGGCAGGCCTGAAAGCCATTGTCTATCGCAATAAGCATCGTGAGTAGGGCAACTATGGTTTTTCCGCTACCCACATCGCCCTGCAATAAGCGATTCATTTGTGCAGGCTTGCCCAGATCATTCCGTATCTCCTTTACCACACGTTTTTGAGCTCCCGTAAGTTCAAAAGGCAGGTGTTTGTTGTAAAACTCGCTAAAGTTTTCGCCTATATGTTCAAAAGCATAGCCCTTAATTTTTTTCTTGTGCAGCAGGTTTTTAACCAGTAATTGAAACTGGATGAAGAACAATTCTTCAAACTTCAGCCTGAATTGTGCCCGTGCCAGATTTTCCTGTTTTTGCGGAAAGTGAATATTGAGATAGGCTTTTTTACGCGACATCAGCTTTAAATTCTCAATAATACCGGGCGACAAAGATTCGTCCAGTTCTTTGTGCACTTCCTGAAACAGGGTTTGCATCAGCCCGCTCATAACCCGGTTTGTAATGCCGCGATTGCTCAGTTTTTCGGTGGAAGGATAAACGGGTTGCATCGCCGCCCGCAGGCTTTTTTCGTGCTCTTCAAGCAGTTCGAGATCGGGATGCGCGATGGAGTAGGTGCTGCCAAAACGCTGCACCCGGCCAAAAGCCACATAGGGCACATTGATTTTAAGGCGTTCGCGTATCCATTTCAATCCTTTAAACCACACCAGTTCCATCGCGCCGGTCTGATCGATGTAGGTAGCGACCAGGCGTTTTGAGCGGCCTTCCCCCACGGTTTTGATATGGGTTACTTTGCCAATGATTTGCACATCTGCGCTGGTGGGCTGCAGTTGACTTACGGTATAATATTGGGTTTTGTCAATGTAGCGGTTGGGGAAGAGGTTGAGCAAATCCTGATAAGTGTGAATGCCCAGCTCTGAGCGCAGCAAATCGGCCCGGCTGGGCCCCACGCCTTTCAGGTAATCAATAGGAGTTTGTAATTTGCCCGCATTCATCGCAACGAATATATAAAACCCTGCAATTTTATACGCGCATTAAGGTGCATTAAACAAGGGTGTTTAAAATCAAATCCTTAATTTGGCAGCCGGTTTCAAAAGTGTTTAAATTAAACAGGTTTTTGGTGTTCAGATTGTCAAATCTGTTTTGGTTTCAACCGAGTTCCGGATAGTGATTATTTAAAATTTAATGATGAAAGGGTTCTTTTCTCTTCTTGCAGCATTCCTCTTAAGTACCGGTTTTGCTCAGCAAACGCAGACGGTAGATTTTCAGCGCATCTACGCATTACTCGATTTTAATTTTGCCGAAGCTACCGTGACCGGTGATATGGAAATCAAATTCACGATGCTTGACGATGCCGATTTTGTGTATCTGGACGCAAAAAATATTACTCAATACGAGTCGTTGCTAAACGATAAACTGGTAAGCACACATACCGATGATGGTCGTATTATATTCACCCAAAGTTTTGCAAAAGGGCAGACCTATCACCTTAAACTCAAGTACACCGCCAAACCTGATAAAGCACTTTACTTTGTAAATAATGGCGGCTTTCAGCAAATCTGGACGCAGGGTCAGGGCAAATACACCTCAAACTGGCTGCCCAGTATTGATGATATGAACGATAAGATTGAGTTTGACCTGAGCATTGTCGCCTATCCCGGTCAGGAAGTTGTGGCAAACGGCGTTTTAAAGGAAAAAGAAGAAGTTGAAGAGAAGTTTACCTGGCATTATGAGATGTCTAAGCCTATGTCGAGTTATCTGGTAGCCGTTGTGCTCGGCGATTACCGCAAACAAAAGCGAATGTCTGATAGCGGGATTCCGATAGAGCTGTACTATTATCCGGAAGATTCTATGAAGGTGATGACCACCTACCGCTACAGCGACGAAATTTTTGATTATTTCGAAGAAAAAATAGGGGTTCCCTATCCGTGGCCCAATTACAAGCAGATTCCCGTAAAGGATTTTCTGTATGCGGGGATGGAAAACACTACTGCGACCATTTTTAGCGACCAGTATGTAGTGGATCGTACGGGTTTTACAGACCGCAATTATGTGAGCGTCAATGCGCACGAACTCGCCCATCAATGGTTTGGCGATTATGTTACCGAAACTTCCGGAACGCATCATTGGCTGCAGGAAGGTTTTGCGACTTATTATGCCTTACTCGCAGAGCGAAAATTTCTGGGTGATGATGAGTTTTACTGGAAGCTCTACGAGTCGGCTGAACAGCTTCAGGCGCTGAGTAAGCAGGGGAAAGGCGAAAAATTGCTGAATCCCAATGCGAGCTCGCTTACTTTTTACCAAAAAGGAGCCTGGGCGCTTTTCGCTTTGCGAAACCGTATAGGGGACGAAGCCTTTAGAACTGCGGTAAAAAATTACCTGAACAAGCACAAGTTTGACAACGTGGAGACCGAAGATTTCCTGATTGAAGCCCGTGCGGCAAGTGGAGAAGATTTGATGGAGTATGCTGAAACCTGGCTGGAGAGCACTACTTTTCCGTATGCTGAAGCTCAGGAGCTTTTAAAAGATTCTCCGGTAATTCAACGGTATAAGCGTGTGGTTGCCTTGCGTCCGCAATCTTTTGGTCAAAAACAGAACAAGTTGTTTGAACTTTTGGCTTTGCCCGATAAATACAGCGGTCGTGAAGCCATTTACCAGTTGGCTAAAGTGCCGGCATCTTCTGCAGCGCGCATTTATGAGCGCGCATTTTATACGAACAACGCCTGGGTGCGACAGGCTATTGCGGAGACCATTACCGATGTACCTGCATTTATGAAAACCAATTACGAGCGTTTATTGAATGATGATAGCTATCTAACACGTGAGTATGCTTTTTTCAATTTGTGGAGATCCTTTCCGGCAGACCGTCATAAATATTTAAACAAGATGAAAGGGGTGCAGGGGTTTGCAGATCATAATGTGGAGATTTTGTGGCTAGCTTTGGCGATTTCCACGTTAGATTATGAGGAAGCTTATATACGCGATCATTTCTTTAGGCTCACGCGGTTTACGGGCAACCGTTATAGTTTTGAAACCCGTTTGAATGCTTTCGAAAAACTTTTTCAACTACAGCTTTATGAACCCAAAAGTCTCGCCAATCTGGTAGAAGCCTGTTTTCATCACAATTGGAGGTTTTCACAGGCCTGCAAGGCCATCTTAGATGAGGTTGTGAAAAATGCAGATTATCGAAAAGAGCTTCAGGAGTTAAAGTTTGAAAATGAGAAAGAGCAGGCCCTTGTAAACGAAAAACTGCTCTGATGCGTGCCTTGGTTATTTCAGGAGGTGGAAGTAAGGGCGCCTATGCCGGTGGTGTGGCCCAGCATCTTATTGAAGAGCAGGGACACAAGTATGATCTTTTTTTAGGTACTTCAACCGGAAGCTTGCTTATTTCTCAACTGGCTAATAACAACATAAAACGGGCGTATGAAGTCTATACACAGGTAAACCAAAATACCATTTTCAACGTCAATCCTTTTAATATTAAGAAAAAAGGAAATCGGGAATACGTATCTATCAACTACTGGAATACGGTCTGGCAATTTATAAAGCGCAAGCGCACCTTTGGAGAAAGCAAAAATCTGCTTAAAAACATTCGGAAGAATTTATCTAAGGCAGAATTTGAAGCTATTAAAAGGCAAACGGCAGATGTCGTCGTGACCGTGTCTAATCTCACCAAAAACAC
>CAYNMH010000040.1:0-25208 GCA_964398145.1 uncultured Flavimarina sp.
GAAATCCTGTTCTTAAAGGAAACCAATGATCATATTGCTGTTTGGGAAGGTGAAAAACTTACTAAAGAGCGTGCGTATGAAGTGAGCGGTGTAAAAACGGTTTACTGGCTTAAGGAATGGGATAAAATTTTCTACGAATTGATGACTCAGGCCGAAACGCTTTACATCAACACCAACGAGCATTACCGCGCTAATATTGAAACCGAAACCCGTGAGGCACGTTTCAACAAAGCCGTAAAAGAGCAGTATCCCGCTCACCGTGTGGCAAAAAGCAATCCTATCTTGCAGCGGTTGCGTTCGGTTAAAGACCCTATCGAACTTGACATTATGCAGCAGGCCTGCAACATTACCGAAAAAGGATTTAAACGCGTGTTGCAGTTTGTAAAACCCGGTGTGATGGAGTACGAGATTGAAGCCGAATTTATGCACGAGTTCCTCAGAAATCGCTCCAGAGGTTTTGCTTATACGCCTATTGTCGCAAGCGGAAATAACGCGAATGTTTTGCACTACGTAGTCAATAATTCTGAATGTAAAGCCGGAGAATTGATCTTGCTCGATATAGGTGCAGAATATGCCAATTACAGCAGCGATATGACCCGAACCATTCCGGTAAGCGGAAGGTTTACAGATCGCCAAAAAGAAGTTTACAATGCCGTGCTGCGTGTGAAAAAAGAAGCGACTAAAATGTTAGTTCCCGGAACGCTTTGGGGACCCTATCACGAAGAAGTAGGTAAGCTGATGACTTCCGAATTAATTGGTCTTGGACTGCTTGATAAGGCTGATGTTCAAAACGAAAACAAAGACTGGCCGGCCTACAAAAAGTATTTTATGCACGGCACTTCACACCATATTGGTCTGGACACCCACGACTATGGCTTGCTGCACGAACCCATGCAGGCCAATAATGTGTTTACGGTAGAACCAGGTATTTATCTGCCCGATGAAGGTTTTGGTATTCGTCTGGAAGATGATGTGGTGATTCAGGAAAGTGGCGAACCTTTTAACCTGATGCGCAACATTCCACTTGAGGTGGAAGAGATTGAGGATTGGATGAATCGGTAGGTTCAGTTCTCAGTTTACAGTCGCAGTTTGCAGTTTGCAGTTTACAAAAATTAAAGCTCCGTCATCAATTCGATTTCGGAGCTTTTTCAATTAAAATTTTAAAGGCATTGAAAAATACCCCACCCCTACATCTTTTCCTTGAAACTTCGCTGAAGTAATTTCCCCTACACTATTGAAAATTCTAGTTAATTCAGCTATTTGTTCTTCAGTTAAATTCTTGCCTTTAATTCTCAAATTAATAATACCCTTTTTATTTATATGAAATGCAGTAAAAATATAACCTTTGTATTTATTAAATAACTTAGAACTTTTAATAGCTTTAGTTATAGATTCTACAAACCTAGAATCGTACTCCTTATCTGATTCTTTTTTACTAAAAAAATCTTTTGTTTTGCCTTTAATCGTGACTTTCGGAGGTTCTGTAATGTCCTCTACATCCATCACATCTGTATATTGGAGCGGACCACAATATTGTTGTATAAGGCTTTTTGCCTCTCGATCTCCTAAATTATATAATTTGTAAAAATATTCGCAGGCCTTATCTTTATCGTTAAGGGCTAAGCTTATGGAAGCTAGATTAAAGTAGGCGTCACGATGTGTTGAATCTATGGCAATTACTTTTTGATAAGCTTTACTGGCCTCAATATAATTTTTAGTTTCAACCAATTGATAACCCTCGACCATCAATTCTTTTATTTCCTGACCGTTAATGTCTCCAGGAAATAAAAACAAAGAAATTATAGATATTAAAAAAAATCTCATTAGAACCAATTAGACCACGGAATACGCGTTAACATTACAAGAAGACCTAAGGTATAAAAAATAGCAAGCAGTTTAAATTTAGGCTTTGAGGTCAGTTTCTTTTTGTGCTTGCTGTAGCCAATGGTTATGAACACTACGGTTACAATCATCGCGAGCGGATGCTCCACCACATATAACCTCAGATTAGGATCTTTCATTGCAGCACTCATCCCTTCAGAAGCGATGGCTTTTGCTCCAAGAGGAGATACAAAATAAAGCACGATTCCTATCAGCAACTGAATATGCGTTACAATCAGTGTAAAAAGTGCCAGGCGAAAATCGCGCGCTCCAAATTCTTTATTTCCAAAATAAGAAACCAGTGAATTAATTGTTGTTATGGTGAGAACAATAAGGACCAGATAAGCCCAGTAGGAGTGTACAAATTGAATCGTATTATACATGATTTAGTTTTTGGTTTTCAAAGATAACTTTTTGAGGTGAAATGAATCTAAACTAAGGAGCAGAAAGCAAAAAACCCTTCCGTTGCGGGAAGGGTTTTTTCAAAGTAGTAAGAATAATGGGTTAATCCCAAGTGTTTTCAGCTGGAGTTCCGCCCCAAATTAAGGTAATCAGATACGGATTGTCAATAAAGGGGTTACGATTGCCCTGAGCACCCTGAATTACGCTGTTGCGTTGCTTTTCGAATTCAGACACAGGATCTTCGCGATTCCATTTCAGGAATAAATCTAAGGTTCCCACTTTTTTAAAGTCTTCCCCATAACGAATATTCAAATATAACACCATACGGGCCACATCTCCTTTCCATTCATCACCAGGATACCAGGAATTATCATTAACCAATTTATACGAACCACTTCCATCCACATAAGGATAATTTAATCGCAACGAATTAATTGCATCGTCAGTAGAACGCAGATGATGCAAATCTGTTACAGCATCTTCTGTTGCTAGTAGCGATTGAGGGAAGATGTGTTCAGTATTAAAAGTCTGTGGAGAATGTGGATTACTACCCGACGTCCACTCTCTGCGATCGCGACTTTCACCAGTATACATCAGTATTACATTGGCAGAGTTTGACGGGTCTTCGTCTGCGTCGTAGAGGTAATCGTGACGATCTGTATATTCTAAAATAGTTGTGTGATTATATCTAGTGAAAAATCTCAAAATATCAAAGTTCTCTTGAGTTGCTGATCTAAACGGAATATTCTCGTAATAGCTTCTCAATTCAGATGGAATTGTAAATGACTGCTGATCTGTATAAACCTGTACTTGAATAATTCCTTCTGAGCAAGTAGCATTAGGCTGATCATCATCACATAAAGAATAGGTTATTTCATCCATTCCATTAAAATCAGCCGGAGCTGTATAGGAAATTGTCTGATCTTCATTTAATACAACACTTCCTGAACCGGAGTAGCTTAAGCTCGTAACAGTCGCATCGTCAAGAAGATTATCATTTGCTAAAAACCGAGATAGGGTTATGGAGCCGGCACCTGCTTTAGCCATAAACTCGTCGTTTACTGCTGTGGGATTCCCTTCATCAGTAACCGTAATTACTATATTTGCTGTCACACAATTAGGCGTGGCATCATCATCGCACAGGCTATATGTAAAGGTGTCTTCTCCCATAAAACCATTTGGGGCAGTATAAGTTATTGAAGCATCTTCATTTAAAACTGCAGTACCTTCAAGACTGGTAGTATCTATTGAAGAAACTTTTGCATTATCTAAAAGTTCGTCATTATCTGTAAAGTTTTTTAGAACTAGAGAATTACTCTCCTCAACCTCATAACTATCGTCTACAGCTACAGGCTCTGCTCCTGAAATTGTAATCATAACTATAGCAGTAGAGCAATTTGCAGGTAATTCAGCATCACAAAGTGTATATTCAAAACTGTCTTCTCCTATATAATTCACTGGAGGGGTATAACTGTAAGAATCATCATTATTCTTTTTGATGGAGCCACCTTTCACTGAAGATGCATCAAATTCTGTTATTCTACCATAATCGTAGATCACATCATTTTCAAGTAAATTTGAAATTCTAAGCACTTCATTCTCTCCGGTAGAATATGTATCATCAACTGCCTCTGGAGCTTCAACTTCAACTTCTGGCTCTTGGTTTTGAGGGCTTTCATCACTACTACAACCCAATAAACCGATTAACATAAAGCTTAAGGCTATTTTGGAATATTTTGTTTCATTTTTTTTCATAATACAATTTAAATATAGAAAAGAAAACCTCCTACATAACTGCAGGAGGTTTTTGAAATTTGATGCACTAGAAATTAATCTTGATAAATCCAAGAACCATCTTCAGTCTTAATCAAAGCATAATTAGCGTTAACTGTAGATCCATTATAGATGCTTACTACCAATTGATACTTCTGACCAACTTCTGCATTTGGCGCTACTAGATCATTTAGAATAAGGTTAAAAGCTTCAAGTAATTCTGTATCTGTATCCCAACTAAAAGTGTTGAAATTACCAAAATTTGACAAGTTTGAAGTTTCTTCAGGGTATTTTGAGGCGAGCTCTTCTGCTACATAATCATAATCACTTGCGGCCAAAACATACACAATAGTATTATCTGGTTCCCACTCACCATCTACTTTACCGAATTGTAAAGTTGATTCCCGTACTTCAGGTAAATACTCAAACGAACCATTCTCAAATCTAAAATTCCCATACTTTGTCACAAATACTCTAGCGCCGTTACCACCATCAAGACGATATGTATAGGTAAACGCTACTGCTTTAAAATCTCCTGGCTGAGCGTAGACAAATAATTGATTTAAATAAGTAGAAATATAGTTCCCAGCTTCCTCTAAATCATCAAAATTGGTAAACTCCAAACCAAATTCATCGGTATAAACACTTGGGTCAAGTGTGATAGGCTCATTCCACTCACCCTCTGTTAGAGCATAGGTCTTTGTTTCTGTAATTGTAGGAACCTCTGTATCTAGGACATAACTACCTGACTCATTAACAACAGACAATGAATTACTTGTAACTGAGCCTGAAAAAACAAGATACGTCAAATTAAATTTTGCACCATCTGCGGCACTAGGAAACTCTTGATCTAGAATAAAATTCATAGCTTCTAAGATCATAGCAGGGCTCCAATAATTATTACTGGTTTCCCTGATATCAAAACTACCAAATTGTGCTGCATTTCCAGCAGGTCCGGGATAAGTCGTGGCAAATTCTGCTCCAATAGCATTATAATCAGATCGCGAAAGTTCATAATTAGTAACGCCCACTTCAACATAAGTATTACCATCAAATTGAACGACCTTACTATCGTCTGAAACAGATCCGCTAAAAGCTGCGTAAGTCACATTATATACTTGACCATTTGTCTCTCCAAAATTTTCGGTTATAACTATTCCAATCGCTTCAACAATCATCTCTGGAGACCAATAATTCCCACTTGTCTGCCGAACATCAAAACTGCTAAATTGAGCTGCATTCCCTGCGGGTCCAGGATAATCTGTAGCAAGCTCTTCTCCTATAAAATCATAATCTTCTGGAGTAAGCTCATACGCAATTTCTTCTGATGTGATATTATAAGTTAAGGTTACATAATCTCCTTCTACCGACTGTGAAAATTTAGCACCAAGAAAATCCTGTATATCAGAAAGACCCGAAAAATAATCAAAATCTAAACCTGCTTCGGCATAGTCTCCAGCGGTTACTGTATATTCAACTGGAAACAAGGTGTCATCCACCATAAAAGTAACCTCAACTAAGGAACCTTCACCCAGTATAGGGAAGCGTTGCTCCAGTAAAGCGGGCATTAGTGCTCTTGCCTCATCTTCATTGTTAAAATAATTATCATCTAATTGAAGATCACTATAATCTTCATCTGTAAGAGTATATGGAACCGCGATTTTATCATTATTAAACTCTGGTGCATTAGCCTCCAAGTCTTCATTTATATCTTCTAGCGGGTCACAACTCACCGTTGCTAAGCCTAAAAGAGCGACAACCCATAAATAAATAAGATTTTTCATTTTCAATATTTTTTAGAAATTAATTTTTGCACCTAAAGTATAAGTACGACCAGGACCATAGTAAACAAGAGCATTTTGAGCAATTGACCCTTCACCATCTTGAGCATCGGAAAGGTATTCACTACCCAAAGCATTAAACACATTTGCATTAATTTGTGCATTAAAACCTCCGAATTCAAAACGATGTGTCAAACCTAGGTCAAGCAATCCATAAGCCGGCATTTCCCAGGTTTGTGGACCTCTTTCATCACGTCCAAGTGGGTTGTAATCTGCAAAATAATCTCCTGCATAATTAAAGTTGGCACGTATATTAGTAGATGGTAGTATCGCGTAATCTGCGCCAACTGCAAAAGTTGTTTGAGCAGAATTACCTACTTTCAAACCATCAATAAGAACATTTACTACAATTGGATTACCATCATCATCAACCAATTGATTTTGATCTTCATCAAAAATTGGGACATCCACTACATCATTATCCCACTTCCAGTCGCCTACAGAAACCATTCCAGTAAGAGTAAGTGCATCAACAGGACGGTACTGCATTTCTAGTTCCACACCCTGGTGTAAAGCATCTATACCCAGAATATTGGCGGTAAATTGATTGTCATCAGCATTGGTAAACTGTCTTGTGAATGTGCGATCCATCCATTTCGTACGGTAAATATTTAAGTCTGCTCTAAAGTTACTACCTCTAAAACCGTAACCTAATTCTGCACTGAAGATCTTTTGATTCTCGGCATCTGCATTTACATCATTTTGAAAATTCTGGAATACTGCATCATTAAAAGGAGCTCTCTCAAAATACCCAATATTTGCAAACACATTATTTTCAGTATCTAATCTGTAATTCACACCACCCTTAGTACTGAAAGCCGGGAAATTAATCCAGTCAGTCTCACGTTGAGGATCGCTGTCTAAATAGTTAAAAAAGTCTTTACGCTTATATGCCGTATTTGAACCTGCTACAGAAACTACAGCCGAGAGTGCGTCTTTATCATATTCAGCCTGAGCAAAGAAACCGGCCCAGTTTGTAAAACCAAAATCATAGTAACTAAATTTATCACCTTCACGAACTAATTTATTAGGGTTATTCTCATCATTATCATCAATAAAGAATTGTCCGCCTAAAAGATCAGTTACTTCCTGATAATGCTCTCCTTTATATATTCGAAGATCTATACCCCCAGTGAAATCAATGAAATCTGAAATTTCAGTATTAAATTGAGATAAGGCACCAAACCAGTTGTGATTATTTCTGGAGGCTCTTAAAATAGTTTCAGACCCATTAATACCGGCTGCCTGATTATCTGCAGCGATAGCATCGAGATCTACTGGTCCATACAAACCATCTCTATAGGGTGAATTCTCACCGTATTGAAATTTATTCTCACCAGACCAGCCGCCACCGCCACCGGTACCAAATGAATAATAAATAGCGGAAGAAAGAGAAGATCTGTCATTTATTGTCCAATAGTGATTTAAAGACATCTGTGGTTTGTGATAAAAGTTATCTTCTATACTTGTAAACTGACCATTTCTATAACCCCAATCCACGTTCGTTTTAATTCCGGAAGGACTTCTTCGGTAGTCATCTATCAAGAGACGGTTTTGACGCTGACCGTGACGTTGTGGCGCTCCAAATGCGGTAAAAGATAATTCGTGATTTTCATTGATCTTTTTAGCCACATTCACAAAATAAGAGTAGGCATCGAATGGAGTTCCATCAACAAAGCCATTACCAGAGGTTCTAGACAAACTTACTGTTGCCGCCCAATCGCTGTCTAAAAGACCAGTGGAAAGGGTAAAACCATATTTTGTATACCCATCATTACCAGTGGTCATAATTACGTTTCCACCTTTAGCTATATCAGTAGATTTAGTTACAATATTTACGGTACCACCTATTGAAGGTAAAGCAATCATAGCGGCTCCCAGACCTCTTTGAACCTGCATTGAACTTGCAACATCAGAAAGACCAGCCCAGTTACTCCAATAAACACGACCATTTTCCATGTCGTTTACTGGGATACCATTAATCATAACCGCAACGTTTTCTGAGTTAAAACCACGGATACGTAACTCAGCGTCTCCAAATCCACCACCACCTCTTGTAGCATAAACACCTGGAGTTGCTTTGAGTATTTCTGGAAATTCCTGATTTCCCAATTGGTTTTCAATGGTTTCAGCTTTAATTGTAGAAACTGCAACAGGTGTCTTACGGTCTATAGCTAATGAGTATGAACGAACAATTACTTCGTCTAAAGCATCTGCGTCCATTTCCAACCTAATAGTTCCTAAATCAACAACTTTTTGACCAGAAAGATTAAAAGGAATTAATTTGGGAGCAAAGCCCACATACGATATCCTTACAGAACCCGTATTCTCTACCACTTGAATGGTAAAATTACCATCAAAGTCTGTAGAAACACCATTAGTGGTGCCTTCAATAACAACGTTAACTCCGGGTAGCGGTGTGCCATTCTCACCATCTACAACAGTTCCACGAATTGTTCCTTGAGCCTGTGCCGCAGCTGTAAGCAAAAGAAACACAAGTGTAAGTAAACTTGTAATTTTTTTCATTGTGCTTGTTTAAGTTTAGATTTTGCGCAAAAGTCTTATAAAAGACCAAATTGAATATTAAGAGAACGTTAAGGATTATTTTCTCTTTTTTACAATACGCTAAAAATAATGCAACAAACAACTCGCTAAAAGTCAGTTTGTTGAATTAAATCTAAAACTTATCAACAAGCGTTAATTAACTCTTAAATTGTTTAATGAGCTGTGTTGTAGAAGCATCATGTGCTGCGATTATGTCTGAGTTTAAATCATTCAACACATTTTTAGCAAGTTGTTTGCCCAGTTCAACACCCCATTGATCGTAGCTGTAGATATTCCAAAGAATACCTTCCGTGAAAATTTTATGTTCGTACAAAGCAATTAATGCCCCTAAACTTTCAGGTGTTAATTTATTGATAAGTAAAGTCGTGGTTGGTTTATTTCCGTCAAAAACTTTAAAAGGAACCAGTTTATCGATGGCTTCAGCATCCATTCCCGAAGATTGAAGTTCTTCGCGGGCTTCTGCATCGGTTTTACCATTCATCAAAGCTTCGGTCTGGGCAAAAAAGTTGGCCATCAATTTATTGTGATGATCGGTATCACCGTGAAGCGAGTGTTTATACCCTATAAAATGGGTTGGAATAATTTTGGTTCCCTGGTGTATAAGCTGAAAAAAGGCGTGCTGAGAATTGGTTCCCGGCTCACCCCAAACAATTTGCCCCGTCTGATAATCTACGGGATTCTCGTTGCGGTCAACACTTTTCCCGTTACTTTCCATAATGGCCTGTTGCAAATAGGCGGGGAAACGGTGTAAATATTGAGTATATGGAATAATGGCCTCACTTTCGGCTCCAAAGAAGTTGTTGTACCAAACCGTCGTAAGAGCCATCATCACCGGAATGTTTTCGTCCAAATCAGCATTTTTAAAATGCTCATCGGCCTTATGAGCCCCCGCAAGCATACTTTCAAAATTGCCATAACCCACAGCCAGCGCAATGGAAAGCCCCACTGAACTCCATAATGAAAAACGACCTCCAACCCAGTCCCACATGGTAAACACGTTATTTGGGTCAATACCAAAGTCTTTTACCGCCTGCTCATTGGTGGATACCGCTACAAAGTGTTTAGCCACAGCTTCTCCTTCTGCTGCAGCTCCGGCTACTTTATTTAAAAACCATTTGCGGGCTGTAGTAGCATTTGAAAGGGTTTCCTGAGTGGTAAATGTTTTGGATACGATTACGAAAAGTGTGGTTTCGGGATTTAAGGATTTTAGAGATTCGTGTACGTGATCGCCATCTACGTTAGAAATAAAATGCACCTTCAGGTGATTGTGATAATACGCCAACGCCTCGGCCACCATCACCGGGCCTAAATCTGAACCACCAATACCAATATTCACCACATCAGTAATCGCTTTGCCGGTATAACCTTTATGGCTCCCGCTGATGACGGTATCACAGAATCTTTTAATTTTTTCTTTTACTTCATTGACTTCAGGGATTACATCCTCATTATCAATCTTTACTTGCGCGGCTTTGGGCTGGCGTAAAGCTGTATGCATAACCGCGCGACCTTCAGTTTCGTTGATTTCGGCTCCGCCAAAATAGGCAGTACGGGCTTCTTCAAGCTTCATTTCTTTAGCCAAATCAAGAAGCAGGGACTTAGTCTCTGCGGTCATTCGGTTTTTACTAAAATCCACAAAAAAATCATTCCATTTCAGCGAAAAAACTTCAGCTCTTGATGCGTCTTTAAAAAGCGTTTTCATCTCCAGGTTTTTCACCTCTTCAAAGTGCGATTGTAAGGCTTTCCAGGCTTTGGTCTGAGTAGGATTGATTTTTTTCATGTTATGTTGATTGTTTGAAGGTTATCTCATCTAATTGTACACGCATTGGGGCAATATGCTCAAAATACTCGGGCTGAAGTTCTTCAGCAAGTGGCTCTGAGGTAGGCAGATCAATATTGAACGGATCTACCTGCTGACCATTTTTCCAAAAGCGGTAGCATACGTGCGGACCACTTGTGTTACCGGTCATCCCAATATAACCAATTACTTCGCCCTGGCGCACATAATCTCCACGATTAACAGCGCGTTTACTCATATGCAGGTATTGGGTGTCGTAGGTTGAATTATGCCGAAGCTTTACGTAATTCCCATTACCGCCGCGATACTCTGAGGCGATGACGGTCCCATCTGAAGTGGCCATAATGGGCGTACCCACTGGCGCGGCAAAGTCGGTGCCTTTATGAGGTCGCACCCGATTGCCATAATAGGCGATGCGCCTTTTTAGATTATATCTTGAGGAAATACGACCAAATTTAAGCGGACTCTTTAGAAAGGCTCTTCTCAAATTGTCTGCATTTTCATCGTAGTAATCGGGTTTTCCCTTGATGCTGTCACTTACAAAGCCAAAAGCATAAATGGGTTTGCCCTTATGCTCAAACCAGCAGCCTTTAATCTTTCCAAAACCGGCCGGTATGGTATCGTTGATGTATTTTTCGGTATAAATAACCTTAAACTTATCTCCGGGCTGAAGTTTGAAGAAATCGATAGTCCAGGCGTATATATCTGCCATCCCGTAAGCTACCAGAATATTAAGCCCCAGATCATCAAAGGTGGTGGATAGATTATCTTCAATAACACCGTATGCAATGCGCTCTTTAACAGTAACCGGTCTTTTTTTTGCGGCAGCGGTTACCACTTCGTCTTTAAAATCAAGCACCACATAATCTATTTTATTTTCCTCATAGATAAAAACCTGAGCCTGATTTAAGGAATCCTTACTTTTTAATAAGGTATAGGGCTTCCCAACCACAATTTTGCGGGTGTCAAAAACCGAAGAAACCGAATCTGTTATCTGCTGAATAGTCCCGTAATCTATTCCATTCTCAAAAAGAATCTGCCCAAAACTATCGCCCGATTGCACCGTATCTGTAACTACTTCATAATCATCAAGCAAGTAACCAAATCTTTTGGCAACAGGTTTCTTGACTTCTTTTACAACAGGTTCTTTTTCTTTTGCTTCATCATCTGCACAACCTATTAAGGTGAGTATAGCCAAAAGCAGGAGACTTATTTTCTTCAATTTCCGGATTTTGATAGATTATCAGTATTCGTTTTTGCCCCACGAAGCACGTTCTTCTTCAGACCACAAATCCGGGAAAAATATGCGCTTTTGATACTTGGGGTGCATATATTTTACCCAGTCGCTACCGCCCGTGGCTTCCAGAGGTTCCTGACCCTGATTCAAATAATGAACTGCTGTATGGTAATGAGACAGCACCCATTTAATATTGACGGTGTGGTCATAATGACGCATTGCGGCAATTAGCGTTGCATCATTTTGATCAGACTTAGGCAGGGTTTTAAATTTTGACCACAAATTTAAGTTTTTATACGCTTTTAGGAAACGAATGAACTCATCCTTATATTTTAATTCAAACTCTTTTAACGTATAGCTTTTGTTACCGGTAGCAAAATCTTTGCCGGCAGCCTGCCAGTACATATGCTCTATGACCTCATCATAGTAACCGGGCTCCCGGTCATTTTTAGCTTCAAAACTTTCGCGAAAGCGGGCATCAATCAGGTTGATCACAGGCGTTGAGGCAAATTCTATAAATCGATATTGAGCGCTTTGAAAACCACTGGCGGGACTCAGGGTTCGCCTAAATTTAAGGTATTGTTCCATCTCCATCCCATCACGCATAATGGTAAATGAACTGGTAAGCATATCAAAATAGCGGCTTATACGGTTAAGCCTTTCTTTAAAAAAAGAAGTATCGAGATCCTTTTTATAAGCAACTTGCTCTATTTCCCACAAAATCATTTTGAACAAGAGCTCGTTAATCTGATGGTACATGATAAAAACCATCTCATCTGGCAAAAGTGTGCGCTGACTTTGTAAACTCAACAAGGTATCTACCTGAATATAATCCCAGTAATTGACCGGCTTACTGTGAACAAAACCTTCTAACTGGTGCTCCATGCTTTGCCCCATGGCATCCATTTTTTCCTGTAAGGCTTCGAGTTGATCTTGAATTTCAGGGCTGTTTTTTTGGGTCATTAATCTTGAATAATGTAGAATGGGTGCTTCAGCCCTTTATAAGCTTCAATATCTGCTTTTAAAGAACCTACAGCTAAGTCGGCTTTGATTTGCAAAGGTATTTTATTTTGATCATCACTAATCCAAACCGTTAGACTTTCTTTCTCTTTAAAAACTCTTCCGGCCTGTACGTAAGGTCTAAAGACCAGGCTGTTTACTTTGCCAAATTTAGTCTTGAGCACTTCTCTGCCTAAAAACTTAAGTTTGAACTTAAAATTTTCCTGATCAAAAAACATATTAATCACCGTCTCATCGCCCTCCTGGAGGTTTTTGGCATCAATGGTATTGCGTAAGTAATAAAAGCTGCTCACCATATCATGGATGGAAGGTTCGGTTTTATAAGTCGAAGTATTGTTGTGCTTTTTGTCATTAACCGTAGCTACCCGTGCCTGCTGATCAAAATCAATGACTTTGTCTTTAGTATGCCCACCTTCATCTATTTTACGTATAAAACGATAGGGTAAGGTGCTGTACTTATCAATATAGGTTTCGTAGTAATCTTCCACGCCGAAAAACAATTTGGTCATACCCGTTGTAACACCTTTACCCTTCACATGATAGACCGGCTTACCGTTGTAACTGTCGTTTACTACAGCCAGTGTGGCTTCTCCTGCCTTCCACCAGCCACTATAACTAATGCGAAAACGAAACCACTCGCCGTCCTGAAAAGCAGACTCCTGAGCATGAACACTTCCTATTGCCAATAGGACCAAAAGGCATATTATCTTTTTCATAACATTAAATTTGGGGCATATTCATAAGTTATACAAGAGTTGTTCCAAAAGTAGCCAAAAGCGTAGGATTCAAAGGTTATGCCTATATTAAAAGAAAAATCCCTGCTTCAAAGAACAAGGATTTTCTGTAATGGTTAAAGTCATCCAATTATTAAAGCGTTCCGCGTTGCGCCTGCTCCCGCTCTATAGATTCAAAAAGCGCCTTAAAATTACCGGCACCAAATCCCTTAGCTCCCATACGTTGAATGATTTCAAAAAATAAGGTAGGACGATCCTGTAGGGGTTTGGTAAAAATCTGAAGGAGATAACCCTCTTCGTCAGCATCTACCAGAATAGAAAGCTCCTGCAATTTATTGAGATCTTCTTTCATTGTATCCATATGAGCTCCCAGCCTGCGCGGAATATCCTCATAATAGGTTTGTGGTGGTGGGGGTAAAAATTCGACTCCGCGGGCCCGTAAAGCTGAAACCGTTTTTACAATATCATCGGTTGCTACAGCAAGATGCTGTACTCCGGGACCTTCATAAAAGTCCAGGTATTCTTCAATCTGTGATTTTTTAATCCCTTCTGCAGGCTCGTTAATCGGGAATTTGATTCGACCATTTCCGTTGCTCATTACCTTGCTCATCAAAGCCGAATATTCCGTAGTAATTTGTTTATCATCAAAGGTGAGAAAGTTAACAAATCCCATCACTTCTTCGTACCATTTGACCCAGGTATTCATTTCACCCCAGCCTACATTACCGACCATGTGATCTATATATTTAAGTCCGGTGGGCTCCGGGTTATAATCTGATTCCCATTTTCTAAAACCAGGCATAAACTGACCGTTATAGTTTTTACGTTCTACAAACATATGCACCGTCTCGCCATAAGTATAAATTCCCGAACGTACGACCTCACCGTGTTCATCGGATTCTACTTTGGGTTCCATAAACGGTTTTGCACCGCGCTTGGTGGTTTCTTCGAAAGCGCTGCGCGCATCATCTACCCAAAGGGCAACTACCTTAACGCCGTCACCGTGTTTTACCATATGGTCGTTTATAGGAGAATCGCTGTTAAGTGGCGAAGTAAGCACTAAACGAATTTTATCCTGCTTCAGCACATAACTCACCCGATCTTTCTGACCGGTTTCCAAACCGCTGTAGGCAAACGACTGAAAACCAAATGCTGTTTTGTAAAAGTGAGCTGCCTGTTTGGCATTACCCACATAAAATTCCACATAATCTGTACCCAGCAAGGGTAAAAAATCCTGTGCACCTTCAAAAATTTTTTCAAGACCGTAGTCTACTGATTTTAAATCTTTACCCATATTCTTAATTAGTTAATGTGTCAATTAGCGAATTAGTGTGATTTTACCTTCGCTTACTTGAACTTATAATTTTGTTTAATATTTTCAATATCTCATTTAAATCTACAAGAAGATTACCCGGATCTGGATAATGCTTCATCGCCTTACACAGAAATAGCCAATATTCTGTCTCATCAGCCTCCTTCAGAGCAACTTTCATTTTGTGAATAAAATCAGCATTGCTTTCAGCGTTTTGGCTTCTTTTACATTAGCACCAATTGAAGTTCCTGATTTAAGAATTTGATTTGCAAGTACAAATTTTCTTTCCTTTTCCAGTTCTTCCGCATACATAATAATATCCATTGAAAACCTGAAAGTCTTATCAAGAATAATGTTGCTTTTGTATTTCTCGCTAAATGTATATTCCATAATATCTGTGTTTTTAACAAATTCGCTAATTCCCGAATTGGCTAATTAACCTAGCCCTGATTGCAGCGTCATACCCCGGTTTTTTCAAGGATACAGCAGGAAACAACTCCTTAAAATTAATGAGGAAGCCAGGATTTATAATAACTCTCATCTGCAATAGGCATTGCATCTTCACAAATTTGCAAGGGTTTAAAAGTGTCTACCATTACCGCAAGTTCTTCGGTTTCAGTCTTGCCTATACTGCGCTCAGTCGCTCCCGGATGCGGCCCGTGCGGGATACCGGCAGGATGTAGCGAAATATGCCCGGCCTCAATATCGTTGCGGCTCATAAAGTCGCCATCTACATAATACAACACCTCATCGCTGTCAATATTGCTGTGGTTATAGGGCGCGGGAATACTCTCCGGATGGTAATCGTATTTACGCGGACAAAAACTGCATACTACAAATGCACTGGTCTCAAAGGTCTGATGTACCGGTGGGGGCTGGTGAATGCGCCCCGTGATGGGTTCAAAGTCGTGAATCGAGAATGCATAAGGATAATTATACCCATCGTAGCCTACTACATCAAAAGGATGTGCGGCATAAATCATATCAAACAGATCGTCCTGCTTTTTAATTTTCATCAGGAACTCTCCGGTTTCATTATTTGTTTCCAACTCATACGGCCTGCGAAGATCTCGTTCGCAAAAGGGAGAATGCTCGAGCAATTGACCAAACCAGTTGCGATAGCGCTTCGGCGTATAAATAGGATGGCGTGATTCTACAATAAACAGGCGATTGTCGCTGTCCTCAAAATCCATTTTGTAGATCGTACCTCGTGGCACCAGGATATAATCGCCATATTTGAAATCCAGATTTCCTAAATGACTGCGGAATTTACCACTGCCGCGATGCACAAAAATGAGTTCGTCTGCATCGCTGTTTTTATAAAAATAGTCCTGAGTGTTGTTTTGCGGTGCAGCCAGAATAATGGTACAGTCGCTGTTGGTTAAAATGGGTTTACGACTGTCGAGATAATCGGCTTCGGGCTTGATTTGAAAACCCTTGAAGCGATAGGATTGAATGTGGTTTGATTTGGCAATTTTTGGCTTTACGCTTTTGCTTCCTTTAATTTCCTTAACCTGGGTAGGCCGTTGCTCATGATACATATTGCAATACATCCCGTCAAAGCCAATAGTACCGAAAAGCTGTTCATAGTAAAGGCTGCCATCGGGCTTTCGAAATTGGGTATGGCGCTTATGCGGAATTTCACCGAGTTTATGATAGAAAGGCATATTTTAGTTTTTTCTTCGAAAACGTTATCGTTCTTAGCAAATATCGTAAAATATACTGCCTTTATGGGCTAATTTTTTCTTAAAACCAAAAGCCCAGACTGAAGTTCCAGAAAACAGTATCAACCTCTGGTGAATAGGAAAGTTTAGTCTGTAACGGACCAATAAGTGTTTCTAACCCATAACCTAAAAAATAACCGGTATTACTAGGGGCAGAAAACCAATTACCTGATGTGAACAGATCATTATCAATATTGGCGATATTGGCGCCTATATTTAAATGATTCTTTCTGTAAAAATTATAATCAAAGGTAATTTCAGATTTTACCAGTCCATCCCCGGTAAGGCTTATAAAATCATATCCATAAAATGGAACAATATTATTGATAAAGTCATTTCCCCAACCACCCAAAACATAATCTAGCGTATTGGTACCGGTTCCTCCTATCTTAAAGCCTCCTTCCACACCCAGAACCATAGCAAATTTTGGAAATAGGGTTGCGGCATATTTGAGTTGTGCACTGCCTAAAGAAAATTCCTCAAAGTTGTCGTTGTAATCAGAAGAAAATAGGTACAGATTAAAGTCCCCATTAAAATACCATCCCGATGTAGGGAAATATTTATCATCAAATGTATCGAGTCTTAAATTACCATACGTACTGAAGTAATGGCTGTTATCAAAATATACTTTAGCTTCCGGGTCATCCTGAAGACGCACACTTTCAGTATCCAGTTTTAAAAACTTATGTTCCAACCCCAGGCGAAGTGCAAATTGCTTTTGAAAAAGTGTTTGCACATAAAATCGATTTGTAAAATCGGTATAATCAACCACCAGGCTGTTAAAATTTTCAAGAGGGATGTCGCTAAATTGTTCTACAAAACGGGCATCTACCCGCGTATTAAAACTGTTGTAAGAAGATTTTAGACCAAAACCTAAATAAAACCCATTATCGCTGTAATAATCAAACTCATATCTAATATTATCTCCAAGCGCCACACTGAGTGAAACAATGTCATTTTTAAAAACCGCTCGCTTTTTGGTAATATTTACTAATGCTGCACTTTTATAAAGGTCATCATAATGAAGGGCTGCTTTTAGATAAGTTGTAGATTCACTCTCGTTGAGATTGATTGTCAAATGATATTCCCCATTATCATATCTCTCCAGGCGGTGATTAATGCGTTCAAAATTATTAGTAGCTGCAAGGTTGTTTATACCCTCAAAGAGTTTGTCATACGTTAACTCGGCGGGTAATTTAATTTTAAGTTTTCCCAGGATATAGCTTCGGGTGTAATACGTGTTTCCATTGATGCCCACACTTTTTATCTTTAGTGTGTCCATTTGTTTCAGGTCAATGGGCGGCTTTTGATATCTCGCATCCTGCAATGCTGCCAGTTGTTCCAAATCAGCCGTAAATTCTTCCGCTTTTACTTTTCCGGCCTCAATAATGGCTGCCCCCTTTTCAAAATCCATCACTGTATAATCTTCGATATTGGGTTTGATATAAATATCAGTGAGAGCCGCCTTTTCTTTCATCGCATTAATGGTGCGGTAGTTATTGACCTGCATAAGCATTTCGGGCGCCGATTTAAGTTCATCCTTATGCCGCAAATCGTCCTGCACATCCACTCCTATAACAAAATTAGCCCCCCGCTTGCGCAATTCTTCAACCGGATAGTTATTGACCACCCCGCCATCTATGAGCAACTGCCCGTCTAGAATCACCGGACTAAAAAGCGATGGTAGCGCGCCGCTGGCAGAGATAGCTTCAGCAAGGCAACCGGTATCGAGTATGATAGCTTCGCCTTTTTCAGCATCTGTAGCGACACAAAAAAACGGAATATCCAGGTTTGCAAAATCTGCGGTTTCTTCAACGTGATGGGTGAGTTTGGTAAACAAATTATAGACGTTTTGACCTTTTGACAAAGCCGAAGGTAACGAGACTTTAAAATGATCAAAGGGAAGGCTTAATGCAAATCGCTCTGCGTCTGAGCGTTCCTGAAATGACTGCGCGCTTCGCGGAATATCATCCTGAATAAGCTGCTCAAAATCAACAACCTTAAAAATAGAATCAAGCTGATGCGCGTTAAAGCCGGCTGCATAAAGCCCCCCTACAATAGCGCCCATACTGGTTCCTCCTATAAAATCTATTTTAATACCCGCTTCTTCCAGTTCTTTAAGTACGCCAATATGTGCCAAACCTTTAGCCCCGCCACCGCTTAGGACCAGCCCTATTTTTAAATCCTCACCCCTGGGCAATTTGCTAAAATCCACACCGGTACTGTCCTGAGCGTAGGATGCTATTGCGAGTAGTAGCAGTACAAGGGGTAGGTATTTTCTCATTCGGTTTTTTGATAATGCTCGTAAATAATTTTAGCCTTGGCCGGGCCTATCACTTCTGTAAGGGCTTTTTCGGAAGCTGCTTTCACTTTACTCACCGATCTGAAATGCCGCAACAGCTCAACTACCGTTTTTTCACCAATACCGCTTATGGTTTCCAACTCTGTGTTAAGGGCAGTGCTGCTGCGCTTGTTACGGTGAAAGGTAATCCCAAAGCGATGCGCTTCATTACGTAATTGCTGAATAACTTTAAGCGTTTCACTCTTTTTATCCAGATAAAGTGGAATGGAATCACCCGGATAAAACAATTCTTCCAGCCGTTTTGCAATACCAATAATCGCTACCTTTCCGCGTAAGTCCAGACGCTCTAAAGCTTTAACTCCGGACGAAAGCTGACCTTTACCCCCATCTACAATGATGAGCTGGGGGAGGGGCTCTTCTTCATTGAGCAACCTTCGGTATCTTCTAAAAACCACTTCCTCCATAGACGCAAAGTCATTAGGTCCCGTTACAGTCTTGATATTAAACTTACGATAATCTTTCTTGCTGGGTTTTCCATCTTTGAAAACCACACAAGCCGCGACGGGATTGCTCCCCTGTATGTTTGAGTTATCAAAACATTCAATGTGTCTGGGTTCTGCGGAAAGTCGTAAGTCTGCTTTCATCTGTGCCATAAGACGGTTTACGTGTCGGTCTGGATCAACGATTTTAGTTTGCTTAAAACGTTCCATCCTAAAGTATTTTGCATTGCGTTCTGAAAGCTCTACAATACGTTTCTTATCACCCAGTTTAGGTACGGTAACTCTGAATTTTTCGCCCAGATCCACTTCAAAGGGCGTGTAAATTTCCGGAGACTGCGAGTTAAAGCGTTGCCTGATCTCGATAATGCCTATCTCCAGTAATTCACGGTCTGTCTCATCCAGTTTTTTCTTAAGCTCTAAAGTGTGAGATCTTATGATCGCACCGTGTGAAAGTTGTAAAAAATTTACATACCCATAACCTTCATCTGAAACAATACTGAACACATCTACATTGTTAATAGAGGGGTTGACCACCGTACTTTTTGCCTGATAGCCTTCCAGAATATCTATTTTATCCTTGATGCGCTGGGCATCTTCAAACTCCATCGCTTCGGCGTGTGCTTTCATTTTAGAGCGAAAGCGGTGCAGCGAGTCTTTAAAATTTCCTTTTACGATGTCGCGTATGGCATCAATATTATCGTGGTAGGTTTCTGCCGAAATCAAATCTTCACAAGGCCCCAGGCAATTCCCCAAATGATACTCCAGGCATACCTTATATTTACCTGACTCTATTTTTTCCTTTGAAAGATCGTAGTTACAGGTACGCAACGGGTAAAGACCCTTTATCAAATCGAGCAGGGTATGTACGGTTTTCATGCTCGTGTATGGGCCGTAATACTCGCTGCCATCTTTAATCATTCGCCGCGTAGGAAACACTCGGGGAAAACGCTCGTTTTTGATGCAAATCCACGGATAACTTTTGTCATCCTTAAGCATGACGTTATAGCGAGGCTGGTAATTTTTAATCATATTGTTTTCGAGCAGCAGGGCATCGGTCTCGCTTTCTACCACAATATGTTTGATTTGCGCAATTTTTTTAACCAGCATATAGGTGCGGGCATTGTCGTGCTTCTTGTTAAAATAAGAAGACACCCGTTTTTTGAGGTTTTTGGCTTTACCTACATACAGGAGTTTACCCTTTTTATCATAGTACTGATATACGCCGGGGCTCGAGGGCAGCGTTTTAAGCTGAATTTCTAAATCTGGGGTTTCCATACCTCTCAAAATTACGGCTTATTGGTCGCTAAAAAAAGAAATACCGGACAGCCGGAAACCAAATTTTAGTAAGTTCTTCCCTAAAACCATTTCTAAGAATTTTGAATTGTTTTAAGATCAGCTTTCATGCAAATCAAACATGCTTTTTGTATTTTGCAAGCCATGGAAAAAAAGGTAATAGGTCGTACCGATCAGGCAGATTTCCCTGAACTGGGCTTTTCAGACATCGATATTAAAATCGATACGGGTGCCTACACATCTTCCATACATTGCAATCACATTCGCGAGGAAGACAACATTTTATGCTGTACATTTTTAGATCCTAAGCATCCCGAATATAACGGTAAGGAAATGCAGTTTAAATCGTATGACATCACTGCTGTTAAAAGTAGTAATGGCGAAATTCAATACCGTTATGTGGTGCAGAGTACTATTAAGCTTTTCGACAAAGTTCATAAAATTTCACTCACGCTGAGTTCCCGGGATGATATGCGCTTTCCGGTTTTGATAGGTCGAAAATTTCTGACCAAAAAATTTGTAGTAGACACCGAGCTTACCGATGTTTCCTACTCACAAAAGCAACTATGAACATAAAAATTCTTTCCAGAAACTCTGGATTATATTCTACTGCCCGCCTGGTCGAGGCAGCCAAAAAGCGCAAACATAACGTAGAAGTTATAGACCCGCTTAAATGCGATCTCATTATTGAGAAGAAAAAGCCCTCGGTGTATTATAAGAGCAGGTATTTAACAGATACCGATGCGATTATACCCCGTATAGGTGCTTCTATCACGTATTACGGGACAGCCGTGGTGCGCCAATTTGAAATGATGGGCTGTTTTACCACTACCGAGTCGCAGGCACTGGTACGCAGTCGCGACAAATTGCGCAGTCTGCAGATTCTTTCCAGGGCACGTCTGGGACTTCCTAAAACGGTTTTTACCAATTATAGCCGGGATGTAGCTGAAATTATAGACCATGTAGGTGGCGCCCCACTTATCATAAAATTGCTGGAAGGCACTCAGGGACTGGGTGTTGTCCTGGCCGAAACCAAAAACGCCGCCGAGTCGGTTATCGAAGCTTTTAACGGATTGCAGGCACGCGTCATCGTACAGGAGTTCATCAAAGAGGCCAAAGGCGCCGATATTCGTGCATTTGTAATTGACGGTCAGGTTGTAGGCGCGATGAAAAGACAGGGCAAGGAAGGTGAGTTTCGTTCTAACCTACACCGCGGTGGTACTGCAGAAGTGATACAGCTCAGCGATGACGAGGAAAATGCAGCCATCAAGGCGGCAAAAGCGATGGGACTGGGTGTCGCCGGGGTTGATATGCTGCAAAGTGCTCGAGGCCCGCTTATACTTGAGGTAAACTCCTCCCCGGGACTGGAAGGCATTGAGAAAGCGACCGGTAAAGACATTGCTAAAAGCGTAATAAGGTACATAGAGCGCGGCGTATAGCATATGACAGGTTTTGATGAAAAAAATGTGCTGCATATTTTGGGCGAAAAAATTCCGCCCGGAGCTAAACGTACACTCAATTTCAACCTTGCCAAGCTTTACACCACTACTTCGGTTGAGGTACCTATAATCATTCAACGGTCTAAAAAAACGGGGCCCTGCATTTTAATTACCGCAGGAATTCACGGTGATGAAATCAATGGCGTAGAAATCGTACGCCAGGTCATTTCGAAGAAAATAAACAAACCTGCACGCGGAACTATTGTGTGCATCCCGGTAATCAATGTTTTTGGATTTCTCAACATGGACCGTGCCTTTCCGGATGGCAGAGATCTTAACCGCGTATTTCCCGGCGCCCGAAAGGGCTCGCTGGCCAGTAGATTTGCATACCAGTTTACCAATAAAATTTTGCCTATTGCCGACTTTTGTATGGACTTTCACACCGGGGGCGGCAGCCGCTTTAATGTGGCTCAAATTCGCGTTGATCCCGAAAAAACAGAATTACTTGATTACGCCCGGATTTTTGGCGCACCTTTTATAGTCTATTCAAAAAACATTTCAAAATCCTATCGCTCTACCTGCGAAAAGATGAACATTCCCATTTTGCTTTTTGAAGGCGGAAAGTCTCAAATAAGTGATAAAGACATTGCCCGCACCGGTGTACACGGCGTAATGCGCATACTTGATCATTTCAAAATGTTATCAAAAGAGCACGCGCTACCAGATCCTAACAGCGCCCGAAAAACAGTTACCATTAAAAGCAGCACCTGGCTACGTGCCAAATACAGCGGTTTACTGCACCTCAAGATCACCTGCGGGGATTTTGTTGAGAAAAATGAGGTAATTGCCACGATTACTGATCCCTATGGCTCATTTCGGCATAAAGTAAAGGCACCAAATGACGGTTATATCATCAATACCAATGAGGCATCGCTAGTCTATCAGGGGGACGCTATTTTTCATTTATCTACCACAGTTGCACAGGATGATGAGTAAGGCAGATTTTAGGCGAAAATACAAGTCTCTACGTATGCAAATGACGGAAGATGAACGTGAGGAAGCCAGCCTTGAGATTGCAAATCGGCTCTTAGCTCTGCCAATCTGGGAGTTTGATTTTTACCACGTTTTTTTACCCATTCTAAAATTGGGAGAGGTAAATACCGAATACCTGCTCAATATTCTAAGCGGAAAAGACAAGCATGTTGTGGTTTCAAAAAGCAGTTTTGAGACGTTTGACATGACACATTACCTGCTTACCGACAATCTGGTAATTAGACCAAATGCCTGGGGAATTCCAGAACCGGAAAACGGGGTAGAAATCAAACCCGAACAGCTTGATGTGGTTTTTATTCCTTTGCTTGGTTACGATCGTAACGGTAACCGTCTGGGCTATGGCAAAGGCTTTTACGATCGTTTTCTAGCTCGCTGCAAACCTGAAACACTGAAGATTGGATTGAGCTTTTTTAAGCCTGAAAAAGCCCTTCCCTATACTCCTCAGGACATCAGGCTCACCCACTGCATAACTCCTCTGGAGACCTATTTCTTTTGAAAAGGCAATGATATTTTTGCTATATTCCGATTAATTTTAACTAAAAAAGATGACAAATCGCCGTAATTCAGGTTTTTTTTCCTTTTTATCAAAACCCCAACCTAAAACTCAGGATGAAAATCAAGATGCCTTTTATTACGAGCAGGTGGCAAAAATCGCAGAGGCTGGCGGCTGGTGTATCGATTTGATTCAGAAAAAAACATTTTTTGATCAGCAATTGCGCAGTATTTTGGAAACTCCTGAAGATTACAGGCCTTCCCTCAAACACGGTCTGCACTTTTTTGATATGGAATATCATGATCTCATCATCAATTCCTTTCAACAATTATCTGAAGGTCAGACTGAATTCGATGCCGTTATAAAAATGGTCACCTACACCAATAAAATATTTTGGACACACTGCATAGCGAAGCCTATTCTCAACAGCAAAGGAAAGGTTACTGGTATCAAAGGTGTTATGATCAATATTAACGAGAAAAAGGAACGCGAACTTATGCTTCAGAAGGCCATTGATGTAGTAGAAGCAAATAACTCGCGCCTTTTTACTTTTGCTAATTATGTATCGCACAACATCAAATCACATGTTAATAACCTGGAGCTTACCAGCCAGCTGGTAGATACTTCTAAATTGCCAGCAGATCAAAAAGAATTGTTTGTGAACTATAAAGAGATCGCAGCCAGTCTCAACAGGACCGTTTCCAGATTAAAAGAAGTGGTTTCAATCCAAAACAAGGCAGCAGAACCTTTAGTTACCATAAGTCTTGAAGAAGCTTTTGAGAGAAGTAAAGAAGAGTTACGTCCGCTTATTGAACTGGAAGAAGCTTACCTGTATTCTGATTTCTCTGAAACCCCGGTTATTAAATACAATCCGGAGTTTTTACACAACATCTTTTGCACTCTCATTAAAAATGGCATTGTAAATAAGAGTCCAGACCGTAAACCTGAAATTAAAGCCTATTGTCTTGAAAACAAGAAAAAACTATCACTGATTATTGAAGATAACGGCAGGGGCTATGAATTACAGGGTAATACTGATAAAATTTTCCAGATGTCGTCAAATGAGACCAGCAATTCCGACACCAGTCAAAATGTGGGATTATTTATTGTAAAAAATGAAGTGGAAGCTATGGGTGGAAAAATTGACGTCACCAGCAAACCCGGTTACGGCACAAAATTCATAATCGTACTTTAAAAATCTTCTTTATTTGTCTTTTGCAAAAGCACGCTTGTTAAATACCAGCAGCAAGCCAACACCAGTGCTTATAGCCATATCTGCAATGTTAAATACCGCATTAAAAAACGTAAAGTACTTACCACCCCAAAAAGGCAACCACTCCGGCAGATAACCCTCCCACATCGGAAAATACAGCATATCTACTACCCTGCCGTGAAAAAGCGTGGCATAACCTCCTTCTTCTGGCAAGAAAGTAGCCAGTTGTCCCTGACTGCTGTCGAAAAGAATTCCGTAAAAAACCGAATCGATGATATTGCCAAATGCACCTGCAAAAATGAGTGCAATCCCGGTAATCAATATTTTGGAAGCGCCTTTCTTTACGCTGTCGTAAAGCCAATAGCCTATGAGCGGAAGAATTCCTATTCTAAAGAGCGTCAGGATAATTTTACCATAATTCCCTGGGATCTTAGCACCCCAGGCCATACCTTCATTTTCCACAAATAAAATACGGAACCAATCAAAAATCAGAACTTCATCCTGAAGCTGAAAATGGGTTTTAATATAAATTTTACTGATTTGATCTACCAGCAGGATCAGGACGATAATCCCTATAGCTTTTTTTAGTGACATGTGCTTTTTTTATAGCCCGAACGCGGTTCTTCAA
>CAYNMH010000040.1:25308-29912 GCA_964398145.1 uncultured Flavimarina sp.
CTAAACCGGTGAAGGCGGGTAAAAATACTCAAATTATTCAGATTGACTTACGCTAATGTCACCGTCAATGCTTTTAAGCTTTAGCAGTCTGCTTCCGCTACCGGCCTGCTTCTTATCAACGCTTCCGTTACGACTGTCTGCAATCACCTGCGTGTCTTTAACTTCCGCCTTAATGCTTCCGCGCAGCGTATTGACAATCCCGCTTCCGCGAAAATCTTTCAGAACACAACCCCCTCCAGATAAATTGAGGTTGATTTGATCAAAATCACCCGTCAACTGTACCGAAGCCAGGTCAGAATCTACCCAAACTTCTTTATTCAGTGGCATTTCAATATACAACACCACCGAAAGCACTTTGTGCGCCGCCAACTTGTCGTCTATATTTTTAAACCCAAAGCTACGCGCGGTTTCTATATGCCAAAGACCGTTTTCTACTTTAGTATCCAGTTTAAGCGATTCAAAAGTTTCGCCTTCCACTTCGGCAGTCACGCTATAATCAGTGCCGTCTGAAGCTTGTATAAAGACCTCAAAAACCTGATCAGATTCTATGAAAATACCTTTAACTGATTGCGCATCTAGGGTATTGAGTATTCGTTTCTGGGCGAAAGCATTAAGGCCGCCCAGCACAAATACCACTAAAAGAAAATTTTGTAATCGCATAGGTCTTTGAACCAACAAAAAACGCTCCAGAACATTCTGAAGCGTTTTGTCTTATAAGGCACAGGCTTTATTTCTGCATATTTTTAGCCTCAATACTTAACGTAGCGTGCGGTACCAGTTTTAAGCGCTCTTTGTTGATAAGCTTTCCGGTAACGCGGCAAACGCCATATGTTTTATTCTGTATGCGCGTCAGGGCATTTTTAAGATCGCGGATAAATTTTTCCTGACGGATGGCCAAAGCAGAGTTTGCTTCTTTACTCATAGTCTCGCTACCTTCTTCAAAAGCTTTAAATGTAGGAGAGGTATCATCGGTACCATTATTCCCATCATTCATATAAGCACTTTTAATAAGGTCAAGGTCTTTTTGAGCCTTATCAATTTTTTGTTGAATCAATACTCTGAACTCTTCCAGTTCAGCATCGCTGTAACGTTCTTTAATGTCTGCCGCCATAATTGTTTACTGTTTTTTAATAGCCAATATTGTTTCTACATCATCAAAAGCAATGGCTATGCCGTTAGTAACCTGCTCTGCAACGTCGAGTTTTGCCGTGAGCGTTTCCATTTTAATATACTCTAAATTATCGTTAACGGCTTTCTCGACCTTACCGTCACGCTGCAATTGTACTTCTATTTTATCAGTGACTTCAAAGCCACTATCCTTTCTCAGATTCTGAATACGGTTTACCAATTCGCGGGCAATACCTTCATTTTTGAGTTCTTCAGTTAGGGTTACATCGAGAGCAACCGTTAGTCCACCGCCGCTAGCCACCAGCCAGCCTTCAATGTCCTGAGAAGTGATTTCCACATCTTCGGGCGCCAAAGTAACACTTTTTCCATTAATCTGCACCTCGAATTTGCCCTCATTCTCAAGACTTGAGATATCCTTTGGGCTCATCGCGGTAATTGCATTTGCTACCAGCTTCATATCCTTTCCAAAACGCGGACCCAACACTTTAAAATTGGGCTTAATAGTCTTGACCAGAATACCCGATGCATCATCAATAAGCTCAACCTCCTTTACATTTACCTCAGACTTTATCAAATCCTGCACCGAAAGAATTTCTGCACGCTGTGTCTCGTCTAAAACAGGAATCATTATGCGTTGCAAGGGCTGTCTTACTTTTATCTTTTCTTTTGCGCGAAGCGAAAGCGTTAAAGACGAAATCGTCTGTGCTTTTTGCATCTTACGCTCCAGACTGCGGTCTATTTGCGAAGCATCGCTTACCGGGAAATCAGCCAGGTGCACGCTTTCTGAAGCTTCACGCCCGGTAAGACCATTTAAGTCTTTATACAGACGATCCATATAAAACGGAGCTACCGGAGCACCCAGTTTTGCAACCGTGATCAGGCAGGTGTATAAGGTTTGGTAGGCCGAAATCTTATCGTGAGCATACTCCCCTTTCCAGTAACGGCGACGGCTTAAACGCACAAACCAGTTACTCAGGTTTTCCTGTACAAAATCTGAAATGGCGCGGGTTGCTTTAGTAGGCTCATAATCTGCATAGAAAGTATCTACCTCAGCGATAAGCGTGTTGAGTTCCGAAAGAATCCAACGGTCAATCTCCGGTCTTTCATTCCAGGCGATTTCTTCTTCAGCAAAGCTGAATTGATCCAGATTGGCATAAAGCGCAAAAAACGAATAGGTATTGTACAGCGTACCGAAGAATTTGCGTTGCACCTCGGTAATTCCATCTAAGTCAAACTTGAGGTTATCCCAAGGATTAGCATTACTGATCATATACCAGCGCGTCGCATCTGGCCCAAAAGTATCCAGCGTGGTAAACGGATCTACCGCATTACCCAAACGCTTCGACATTTTTTGTCCGTTTTTGTCTAAAACAAGTCCGTTTGAAACCACATTTTTATACGCCACATCATCAAACGTCATTGTGGCTATGGCATGCAGGGTGTAAAACCAACCGCGGGTCTGGTCAACGCCTTCCGCGATAAAATCGGCCTTGCGCCAGGTTTCTTCAACCTTCTCCTTATTTTCAAAGGGGTAATGCCATTGCGCATAAGGCATGCTACCGCTGTCAAACCACACGTCAATCAAATCTGCCTCGCGACGCATAGGTTTTCCGCTTTGCGAAACCAGTTTGATTTCATCCACCACATTCTTATGCAGGTCAATCAAATCATAATTAGCATCACTCATATCGCCCGGCACAAAATCCGCAAAGGGGTCGCTCTCCATCACACCCACTTTTACCGCTTCGGTGATTTTTTCTTTTAGTTCGGCAACCGAACCAATGATAATTTCCTCTTTTCCATCCTCGCTTCTCCAGATGGGCAACGGAATTCCCCAATACCGCGAACGCGATAAGTTCCAGTCGTTGGCATTAGCCAGCCAGTTGCCAAAACGACCTTCTCCGGTTGCTTTGGGTTTCCAGTTGATCCCTAAATTCAACTCGTGCATACGGTTACGCACATCAGTCACTTTGATAAACCAGGAATCTAGCGGATAGTATAAAATAGGTTTATCGGTACGCCAGCAGTTGGGATAACTGTGCACATACTTCTCGACCTTAAAGGCTTTATTTTCTTCTTTGAGCTTGATCGCGATTTCGACATCCACGCTCTTTTCGGGCGCTTCGCCTTCATCGTAGTACTCGTTTTTAACATATTTGCCACCAAACTCCTTTAACTCAGGACGAAAACGCCCTTGCAAGTCTACAAGCGGCACCAGATTACCGTTTTCATCTTTAACCAACATAGGTGGGACAGGCGGTTCTGCCTGCTTGGCAACCAGCGCATCATCTGCACCAAAGGTTGGTGAGGTATGTACAATACCGGTACCATCTTCGGTAGTTACAAAGTCTCCGGCAATCACCCGAAATGCATCCTGCGGATTGTCATGCGGTTTTACATAATCAATCACCGGCTCATAACGCAATTCAAGCAGTTCGCTGCCTTTACATTCGGCAACGATTTGATAGGGTATCTTTTTATCTTTTTCGCTGAAATTGGTAAAATCTTCTTCATTTTCTGTAGCGAAAAATTTCTTAGAAAATTGTTTACCAACCAAAGCTTTAGCCAGAACCACGTGAATAGGCTCAAACGTATATTGATTAAACGTTTTAACTAAAACATAATCAATCTTTTTTCCAACAGTCAGGGCCGTGTTTGAAGGCAGGGTCCATGGAGTGGTGGTCCAGGCCAAAAATCCCCCCCCGCCCCCCAAGGGGGTGCTTTCACTCAACCCAAAAGCTTTTTTAAACTGTTCCACATTTCCTCCTTGGGGGGCCAGGGGGAAAAATGCCGTTACCGTAGTATCTGTAACATCCTGATAGGTACCGGGCTGGTTGAGTTCGTGCGAACTTAAGCCGGTACCGGCTTTAGGAGAATAGGGTTGTATGGTGTAGCCTTTGTAAATAAGGCCTTTATCATATATATTTTTAAGCAGCCACCACACCGTTTCCATATACTTGGGTTTGTAGGTGATGTAGGGATCTTCCATATCTACCCAGTAGCCCATCTGTTCGGTGAGGTTGTTCCACACATCGGTGTAGCGCATCACCGCATTTTTACAAGCTTCGTTGTATTCGGAAACGCTTATTTTGGTACCGATGTCTTCTTTGGTGATACCGAGTTCTTTCTCAACACCCAGCTCTACCGGAAGTCCGTGGGTATCCCAACCAGCCTTACGTTTTACCTGCTTGCCTTTTTGGGTTTGAAAACGGCAGAAAATATCTTTAATCGCACGCGCCATCACATGGTGAATACCGGGCATCCCGTTTGCTGAAGGCGGACCTTCAAAAAAGATATAGGGCTCATTACCTTCGCGGGTTGAGATACTCTTTTCAAAGATGTGGTTCTCCTGCCAGTAGCTCAGGATTTCTTCGGCTACTTTAGGGAGGTCAAGTCCTTTATATTCAGCAAACTTTGTGCTCATGATCTGCGTTTTCTAATAAGTGTGCAAAATTAGGGAATTTTGGTTAGAAAAC
>CAYNMH010000041.1:0-29242 GCA_964398145.1 uncultured Flavimarina sp.
TCGCGGGCTCTGCCACGGTATTGATTGAAGGAATGCCGGCGGCACGAATGGGTGATTCCACAGCGCACGGTGGGACGATAATGGCAGGTGACCCTACGGTTTTAATTGGATAACGAAATACAAATATGAAAGATAATCTGGCATTTTTAGGTACAGGATGGGCGTTTCCCCCACATTTTGATAACGAATCGGGTAAAACGCAAATGACTAGTGGGGTTGAAGACATTAACGCCAGTCTACACATTTTGCTAAGTACGAAGCTGGGAGAGCGCGTGATGCTGCCCAAATACGGCTGCGCGATGCAGGATCTGGTTTTTGAATCTCTGGACCTTTCTACCCGTACTTATATTGAAGAACGTATACGCACGGCAATTCTCTACCATGAGAAACGTATTGATTTACTTGGCGTGAGCTACGATCGCAGCCGCGAACTGGAAGGTGAAGTGCGCCTGCTTATAGAATACAACATCAGGCAAACCAATGCGCGAGGCAATATGGTTTACCCTTTCTACAAAGAAGAAGGTTTTAATAATTAGAAACGATGGCAAAAAAATGCGACACCAGCTTTTTAACCGGACGTGCAGGTACTTCACAGGCCGCGCGCTGGGCCTCTGCACTCAATCCCGATTCCTTTGAATTGCAGGATCTGGATGTGGTGGACTGGCTGCAGCTCGCACGGGATTTTGCCAAACACATTCAGTATTTTAAAACCGACAATCCGGATGTACCAAACGGAAACTGGCAAAATTTCTTTCCAAAGGGAGAGGTTAATACCTTAAAGCAATTTCTGGCAAATGCCCAATTAGAGCAAAATCTGGAACCTCATCTAACCCTTTTTGTGTGTTTTCTTAAACTGATGGAATTTTCGAGAAAGCGTTTCAACCGTTTAACAAGCAGGCATCTCGAGTTTTATTATTCCGAAATTTTAAAAATTCCGCGTAAAAAGGCGCAACCAGATCGGGTTCACATGCTCTTTGAACTGGCCAAAACCTTAACCGAAGCTCCGGTCTTTAAAGGCAGTTTACTGGATGCTAAAAAAGATGCACGGAATAGACCCAGGCAGTATGAGACCATGGCAGACTTTGTAGTTAATAGAGCCCAGGTTTCAGCATTAAAAAGCATCTATCACGATCCTGAACTACAGGTGATTAAGGTTGCTCAAAGTACCAATACCTTAGACGGTATCGACAAACCCCTCAAAGAAAATAAATCCTGGTGGCCCTTTGGCTACCCGGAATCTTATGACGATAGGCCCCAACTGGAAAATGCAGCTTTAGGCCTTGCATTAAGTGCACCGCTGCTTAGACTTCAGGAAGGAACCAGACACCTTGCCATAACCTGTACGGTAACCAATCTACAGGATCTCAATATGTCTTCGTTACGTCAATTTGTAAAGATCTATGCAACGGGTGAAAAAGGATGGTTAGGTCCTTTTCTTTTGCGTGAAGATGCTTCAGAAAATCTTCCCGGAACCTTTATTATTTCTAATGCAAATCCTTCGGTTTTTAATCTGGCCTTTAGCATACCCCAAGAAGAAAAAGCAATTGTTGATTACAATCCGGAGCTGCATGGGTCTGGGTTTGATACCACACATCCCGTTTTAAAACTGGTGATTGATCACAGTAGTCCCGAGGCCTATGAGGTTGCTCAAAGCCTAAGTAAGCTAGAATTGCTTCATTTAAATCTGCAGGTCGAAGTCACCGGCATCACCAGCTTAAATCTGGAAAATGATCTGGGAGCTATCAATACCAAAAAACCATTTTTACCTTTTGGGCCAAGACCTTATAAACGATCGCATTTTAAAATTGACTATCCAGAACTTTTTAGCAAACGCTGGTCAGCCATCGGTCTGCAACTCAACTGGCTCAACCTGCCTGAGAGCTTCCGAAAGCATTATGAAGCTTATCGCAGCGCTTCAACCGGTTACATCAGTAGTAATGCGCAGTACCTCAATCTGCTCTATACATTTAAAAAAATTGAAGCAGAAAACGCACCTGCAAAAGAAATACGCGAACTTCGGGAAGGCATTGGTGTTTCAGGAGTAGAAAAACAACTTACAGATCAAATTCAGCAGAAATCCTACAACACGAATAATCTTATTGTTAGCGATGCCTCACATTTCAGTGTAAGTTTAGATTTAGAGAATGATCCTGATGCGGTTTTAAGCCCTGCCTCTGCTCCCCTGTTTGAAGAAAAAGACAACAAAACACAGGAAGAATCAAACCTGATCATCACCTCCGCTTCCCCCCAAGGTCAAAAACCCAATAGTGGCCCGCTGGAACTCAATCTCAACAATTCGTTTTACCACAGCTTATACCCCCGGCTCTACACCCTTGCGATTACCAGTACCGAGAATGATGTGGTGATCCCCAATGAGCCTTACACACCGTTTGTAGAGCAATTAAACCTGTCCTATCTCGCCGCACAGGAAATCAGTTTTATAAATAATCAAATCAGTGCCACGCCCGATGTTGAGGCTATTCAGCTTTTCCATATACATCCGTTTGGAACCGTGGCAGCTCAGGAATTATTTCCTTCCTACGATAAAGGAGGAAGACTGTACATAGGCCTTAGCGATGCCGTAGCCGGGCAAAACATAAATCTGCTCGTTCAACTTCTTGAAGGAACTGAAAATACTTCCAAACCGGGTTTTGCCCTTGGTGAAGGTATTTTCTGGTCGGTTTTAAGCGGGAAAAACTGGCTCCAACTTCCAGAAACTTCAATTCTGGAAGATCATACTTCCAATTTCCTGAAAACTGGTATAATCAGTATAGCACTCCCGGCTGAAGCCAGCAGCAATCACACGTTGATGCCTTCCGGAATGATTTGGCTTAAAGCCGAAACCTCAAAAGATTATGACATCGTGTGCCGGTTTCTGGATGTGCATGCTCAGGCCGTGCTGGCCCAATTTAAAAACCGGGACAATGCACTAGATCATCTACAAAATGGCCTGGAAGCCGGTACTATTACCAAACTCATCAACCGCGATGCAGCCATTAAAAAAGTGGAACAACCCTATAGCAGTTTCGGCGGTAGTCCAATGGAAAGCGATGCCGCCTATTACCGGAGAGTGAGTGAACGCCTGCGCCATAAAGACCGTGCTGTAAGCCTTTGGGATTATGAGCATCTTGTTTTGGAACAGTTTAAAGAAATCTACAAAGTAAAATGCCTCAATCATACCTGCGGAAACCGGTTTACAGCTCCGGGTAAAGTCACTATTGTCTTGATCCCGGATATTATCAATCAGAATGTCTTTGACATTTTTGAACCCCGGGTTAGTGCTGCTAAACTTAGGTCGGTTCAGGAATACTTAATGGCTCGAACCTCCTTTTTTGTAATTCCACAGGTCATCAACCCGGAATACGAGGCTGTACAGATTTCGCTTAAAGCTCAGATAAAACCCGGGTTAGATGAAAATTTTCACCTTAAAAAACTGGATGAGGATCTTAAAAAGTTTTTATCTCCGTGGGCCTACTCTGAGACTGCCGGGATTGTTTTTGGCGTAGAGCTGGAATACTACAGTCTTATCAATTATCTGGAAGATTTGAATTACGTCGATTTTATCACAGACGTAACCATAAGCCATCAGGGATTACAGAAAAAACGCGTAAAACCCTCAAACCCTAAAGCCATTCTTGTTTCTGCAAAAAGCCATATCATCAACAGGGCACCGAAATATTGTGAACGCAGTACTACCAATACCCTCTCGAGTCCATGCTAAGCTTCAAAGAACATATCAGTATACCTAAAGATACCGCCAGCCGTGATGATCTTGATTTTGAGTTTCTCAGACAACAGGGCATTTCCTATATTGAAAAACTCGCAGGGAGCTTGTGGACCGACTTTAACAGCCACGATCCGGGCATAACCATTCTAGAGGTTCTCTCATACGCCATTACCGATCTGGGTAGCCGCCTCAATTTACCTATGGCCGATCTGCTTACTGTAAATGATACCGGTTTTGATAACCAATTCCATGAAGCCCACGAGATTTTAAGTACACGACCGGTAACCCACCTTGATTACCGCAAATTATTTATTGACATTCCCGGAGTACGCAATGCCTGGCTACAACGCTACGAAAAGAATGTATTTGCCAATTGTAAAGACCGGCTGCTTAACTACGATTCGTTTTTAGAAAAGGAAGGCTTTGACCATTTAAAAGCTACCGATGAAAAACAGTTTTACCTAAACGGCTTATACACCATTCTTCTTGATATTGAAGAGGATACAGATCTGGAAAATCTAAAAAAGCAGGTTCGAGCCCGCTATCATGAAAACCGAAACCTCTGTGAAGACCTCATAAAAATTGAAGAAGTTGGGCAACATCCCGTAAAAGTCTGTGCGGAAATAGAACTCGACCCCGACGCTGATGAAGACGCGGTAAAAGCACGTGTGGAGCTGGCTATCCAGGATTATTTTACACCACATATAATACCTAAAACCCTAGCTGAACTCCTCGAATCCGGTAAATCCCCGCTTCACCTATTCAATGGGCCTCAGCTTCAAAATGGTTTTCTGGATGATGATGAAGTACAGAGTGCCTCACTCAAAACTCAGGTGCGTCAGTCTGACCTCATCAATCTGCTTCTGGCTGTAACTGGTGTTTCCGGCATACGAAATATCAGTATGGGTGCCTGTAATGACCAAACTCCCGACGGCAGCAACTGGGTTTTTTGCATTGATCCCGGTAAAAAGCCGGTCCTGTGCGACAAGAGTTCCTTCAGTTTTTATAAAGGCTTTATTCCGTTAAATATTGATGAAACCCGAGTAGACTTTTTTAAAAAAGAAATTCTTACTGCCCGGGAGGCTAATCTGGAAAGCATCAGCAATAGTCCGAAAACCCTAAGTCTTCCGAATGGTCAACACAAAAATCTGGGCGAAACAACCAGTATTCAGAATGAATTTCCCGAAGTGTATGGTATAGGTCCTTACGGGCTAAAACCAACTGCCACTCCGGCCGAGCGCGCTAAGGCTAAACAGCTTAAAGCCTATCTTTTGTTTTTTGATCAGATTTTAGCCAATTATTTTAAACATTTAGAACAGGTAAGCACTCTATTTTCTGTTTCGGGCAAGGCACAAAGTCATTATTTCGCTCAGGCTATACGTGACCTCAAAGACCGGGATATGTTATTTAAAGGTTACGATCTATTTCAGCAACTGGCTGTCTTGCTTTCGCTTTCGCGAAAAGAAATAATGGGCGAAGTAACCACCGCCATTACTGAACTAAAAACGTCTGGTAACGGCAGCGTTACGCCCACAAAACTTACCAATGCTCTGGCAACGCGACTGGGTATTAGCGATACTGCCGTGAAAGGACAAATCAAACTACTTCTGGAGCAGGACGATGCCATTTTGGTTTTGGAAGAAAGCATTAACCCCTATGATGATGAAAATCTTACGGCTCATTTTTATCCCGGTTTTGAAACCCGGAATCTCAAAAAGCGCAATGAAATTTTAGATCATTTATTGGCACGCTTCGCGGAAAACTTTGGAGACTACGCATTTCTAATGCGGAAAATTTATGGAGAATTTGCCGAAGAAGCCATCATCAGCACTAAAGAAGGCCTTTTGCAGCACTATGCCGAAAGTGGTAGCGGGCGGGCGCTGAGTTTCAATTATTTCAATCAAAAGCCGGAAAATCTTTGGGATACGCCTAATATTTCTGCCTTACTAAAGCGCCTTTACCTACTGCTGGGCATTACCGATATCAACCGTAGAAACCTGTCTGAAGACTACATTGAGATTTATGAAGAGCAGGACGATGACGACCAGTTAGAATACCGCTGGCGCATCAAAGACGGGTCAAAAACCATTCTGTCTTCGGCCACCAAGCATTACAAAAACCTGGAGCAACTGCATCAGGAACTGGTGCTGGTTAAACGCTATGCGCAGGATCCGGCTAATTTTCAGTTTAAAAAAACAAAACCTAAGGACCCCAATAAAGAACCCGAATGGTACTTCGTCTTAATAAACCCCAATGAAGAGCCTAAAAGCGAGGCCTATATCATTGCCCGCCGTATTGCAACCTTTAAAAGCAAAGAAAATGCGCTGAAAGCCAGTAAAGCGGTGTTGAATTTTATCAAAACACTCAAAGGCAATGAAGGTATGTACCTTATTGAACATATTTTACTTAGACCAAATGTTGAACTCGCCACTGCAAAAACGGAAACATTCCTCCCCATTTGTGCAGACGCCTGTGAGGCTGAAGCCTGTGAACCTCTGGACCCGTACAGCTTTAGGGTAAGTATCGTTTTGCCCGGCTGGACCGAGCGGTTTAGCAACATCGATTTCAGAAGGTTTGTAGAAGATCTCATACGCCGCGAATTGCCTGCGCATATTGTGGCCAAAATATGCTGGATAGGATATCCAAAAAATTACACGGATGAAGATGGGAAACCCATTGATGAAAATGAAATGGTCATCCTGGAAGAAGCCTATAAAACCTGGCTGCTTAGCCGCACAACATCAGAACAGGCGCAGGACGAGACTGCACTCCTAAACCTGAACAAAGCAATCAGCAGTCTGCATACTATTTACCATCAGGGCAGATTGCATCGTTGCAGGCCAAAAACTCAACAAGAACCTCCTAAAACCGGGGAACCAAAAGAAAATACCACAAACCGAAATGTCATCTTGGGCAGAACCAATCTTGGCAAAATCTAAAAACTTAAGATCATGCAAGCACTTTTAACTAAAATAACACCCGATTACCGCGCGTTTGTAGATGACCAGGTTTTAACCGCGGGCCAACTCAATGAGTTTTTAGACTTTTTTCAGGATCAGGACCGCCTGTCGCGCGTGTGCCTGAGTGGAGTGGGTATTGTTTGCGGATTTGAAGTTTCCCTTGTCGCTAACAGCATTCGTATTAAGCCCGGTTGCGGTATTACCACAGATGGCGACTTAATAAAATTACTTATTCCGGTAACCGAAACTACGGCCGGTGAAACTCTTACCGGTGATGACAGGTATCAAAAACTGGCTACGGAAACCCTGCAATACGCTTATTTCAGGGTTTTTGAAGATTCCTATGCTAAGTATCCTTATTTCCGGACCGGTGACGGTGAAAGTGGGACCTTGCTCCCGTTGCTTGAATTAAAAACCGAAGCCACACGCGAAACAGGTAAAGACACGCTCCTCACAGCTGAAGAACTAAAAGATAAAGTTGTTGTATTGTATTTAGAAACCTATCCCAAAACACCCGATATCTGTACGGAAACCAATTGCGATAATCAGGGGGAACGCCAGGTGGTCAACCTGCGGGTATTGCTCGTCAGGGAAAGCGATGTTCCTGTAATTTCCAGGAAAGATTCGGTTTTCAGCAATCACAATACCTTGCTGGCCTATCAAAGCCTGCCTGAAATTAAAATGCCCAGACTTCTTCTTAAAACTGCCGCCAAGGAAATAAAGCAACCTCCACGGCTTGACACCTCTGCCCTGCTCGATTTTATAAATCTGCGGAAAGACCTCGTTTTTGATGATAGTCTTATCAACATACCACAAGAACTGCAAAGCTTGGATAGTTTAAAAAGTTCTAAAGAAATTTCTGAAACATTGGTAAGGCTGGATACCAATTTTAGAATTACCGAAGAATTTGCGCCCTCAAAACCGGTGCTTCCCGGTTTAAGAGATTTATCGGGGCTTCGTATCAATACCAATCTTAAACCTGTTAATACTAAAACCTATTCGGCTCTGGCTGCAGACTATCGTATAAAGTGCTCACGCATTGCAGAAGAACTGGCAAACGGTTTTTACAAAATTAAAGAAAACTTTAGTCAGTTACTTGATATTGAATCTCTTAAAATAGATATTCTCATCGAAAACTTGAATACACTGGCCCGGCAAATCCCTGAAGAACAGGTACAGTATTACTATGACCACTTGAGTGATTTGACTACTGTTTATAATGAAGTACGCGACTTGTTATTACATATTCAGCATGTATGCTGCCCTCCTATTGAGGCTTTTCCCAAGCATTTGCTTTTAGGGAAGCCCAATGTTTCACTTCGTTTTACAAAAAACAGGCATCGCTTTTACAATTCACCTATAACTGCAAACGGAGACAAAGCTTTTCAGAAAGCGCATTTTCTGCTTCAAAAAGCAGAGATTTTAAGTAATTCGTTTAGTCTTCCGGTTCAGCCAGAAATCGTAATTACACCTTCAAACAATCCTGCCCAGCAGACTGAGGATGCTCAGGCCATTCCCTTTTACTACAAACCGACTGAGCAATTGACCGCGCTTTGGGATTATGTAAAAACATCCATTTACCGCGAGAAATTTAATTTAGGGTACCACAAAAACTCTTTAAGCAAAGACTTGACTGTAAGCAATCCCCTGGCTTACGATCTGAGTGGTTTCAACTTTTTACGAATTGAAGGTATACAGGGTAAACTTTACACTCAGGCTCTTAAAAGCCTGGAAAATCTCAAAAAAGAATACAACCTGGCTTTTGACATCAAGGCTATAAATATCAATGCCAATCTTGAAGATATTGACCTGGACGCCTATTCGTGCAATTTTGATTATTTGGCCACGAGTCTTAAATCCTGGATGGCAGAACAGGATTGTCTAAACAGTGAGGTTACCTCATTTTTTAGTGGTTTTAATATCAAAGATTTGGGAAGTCATAACTACAGTTTTGAGCAGTTTGGTCGTCAGGATTTATTGGATAAAGAAGTGATTCTTCGGCCTGAATTAAAAGATCCTGTAAAAATTGCAGAAGATCGTGAACTCATTCTCAACTATTACAAAATTGATGTTGAAGCGCTTAAGAAATATCCCAAAGCACAATTAGATCAACTTGAAAAACTTTTAGAGGAAATACGGCAAAAATTAACTTCTGCAAAAGACCCTCAAAAGCTTTTACAATCTTATGAAAATGATGTTTTGGGTCTTATTAGTAATATCACCAGCGGAAAAAGCGATGGGATAATACGTGAATCAGTCACCGAGGATACAAATAACCTTAACCTGTTTGTCGAAAAATTATCACTGACAAAAACTGACAGCTACCGTAATCTGTTGAGTGGCATACCTGAAAGCAGCCCAAAGACTTCACCCGCAAACACATTCAGTATGGTTAAGGATACTACCGTGCGTATGAAGAGCGCGTATAAAACGATAGCGCCCATCACTCAGGAAGTACCGGTAAATAAAACAGTAACTGAGAGCTTATACACAAAACCTACAGATTTGGGATTTGTAGTTGATTATGTTTCTAAAGATCGTATAAATGCGAGTGCAGTAGAGCTCATTCGGGATATTCTGCGCAGACAAAAAGAACTTTTCCCGAAAGAAACACCACCAAACCCCAATGATCTCAAAGTAGGTCTGGAGATTCCTGCCGGCATTCTCTCCCGATTACAACTTGCTGCATCACACATTCCACCAGATTTGGAATCGGTTACCAAAGAAGGCAAGGAAAACTTTGTAAAAGCGATGGATGACCTCTGTGCCTTCGTGAAGGAAGCCCGTGCAGTGGTAAATGAGATTTTCAACAATCCGCAGGCCGAATACACGCACTACGGTTACGAGACTATTTATACCTTTATGCTGGACCGCCTGCAAGAAAATTGCTGTGCGGCCGAGCAGTTAGAAGTGATTTTAGATGAAATCGAAACCAAAAAATCGCAAATTCTTGACGAACTCATTTTTGAGAATTTTGTGCGGAAACACCCCGGCCTGGAGCATAAAGCCGGTGTGCCTATGGGGGGAACATTTGTGATGCTTTATGCGGGAATCACTAGAGAACAGGCCGATTCAAAAATTGCACCGAATACAGTAGTAGCAGATTTTGCCCTGCCCTATATGTGCTGCTCAGACTGCGCTCCCGTGGGCTTTATCATCCCGGAACCTGTGGACAGTGCCTCGCTCATCTTGAATCCCGATCGTCTGTGTCTTGACCCCGAAAGTAAAGACCCTGCCGAGATTAGCTGTACACTAAGCCCTGCTGATGGCGAAATAAGTCTCGTTAATAAAACCATTAAAGGAGTCACGATTGAGGGAAATAAACTAAGTATCAGCCCCTCCGAATACAATGCCTACGACACGGCTGTACAATTTACGGTCAATGGTCTTCTTACCACCGCAAGCCTTACTGTGATAAAAAAACCGGCTTTTGAGATTGTAAGTATTCCCAGGGAAATTACCGCAGCACCCGGCGAATCTGTTGAATTAAAACTGGATATCGAAAACACAAATGATTTCAGCATTAACACTTTTGAATTCAGCTGGAAAGCAGCCGACCAGGAGCTTACCGGTAAAAATCCTGCATACCGCTTTACCATCCCTAAGGAGTTTGAGGGCAGTTTTTATGAGGTTCCGGTAAGCCTTACCCTCAGTGGTGCTGTGTGTGAACGCGTCACTCAGGAAAGCACGCTTTTAATTGAAATTAAGCAGACCGAAGCGACCATCATAAATATTGAACCGCGTGAGTTTTGTGCGAATGACGAATTTGAATACGATATCACCGTGATTCCCGAAGGTGCCGAAATAGAACTGGGCGGTGACGGTGTGGAAAAAACGGATAAGGGCTGGAAATTTATTCCTGCAAAAGCCGGTGTAGGTTTGCGTATGATTGAATTCAAGCAGGGCAAATCCATTACCGTCACCGTAAGGGAAATCCCTGAAGCTTTCCCTCTTGAAGCAGGCTTCGATAGAACTGAACAACATTTAACCGTTAAAGTATCAGATCCTAACGTTACAGCTCCATTTGAATGGTTTATAAATGGAAAAACCTATAAAACCACAGAAAAAGGAATTCTAGAAATTAAGCAGGAGGCCACAGCACTAATAGGTAAACTCTTTGTAGAAGCGATTTTTGATCCGTGTGGAAGTATCAGATCACAAATAATTGATATTGAAATCCCGGCTCTGGAGACAGACCCTGTAGAGACTCCGGTCATTGCCATGGAAGAAACTCAATTCTGTAATACTGATCAAAGCACCTATTTAATAAGCTTTATAGCCGGGGATCCGAAAACCAAAATCAGCGGCGAGGGTGTCGTTTTTGAAAACGGAAAATGGGGATTTTTACCACTGAATTTAACACCAAAAACCTATAGTTTAACGCCGGAAGGCGGTGTGCCCATTACCGTTACGGTAGGGGCTCCTTCCGGAAGAATCCCGGTGCTAAGTTCTAAAACTGAAAACGGTCTGCTGGTGGTAACCGGCTCTATTGTAGATCCCAAGGCGACTTATACCTGGTTGCTAAACGGTGAAATACAGGAAGAATTTAAAGAGAATAAGATCAGCTTTTCGCTCAGCAAACCCTTACTGGCCGAGCTCAGGCAACAAGTGAGTATTCCGCCCTGCGATGAGTTGCTTTCCAGACCTATCAAAGTTGAAATTAAGGAACAGGATCCGGTAATACCACCCGTAACTGACACGACGTGCAGTGACAAAACCACTGAGTTTTTAAGAGGTCAGCTTCCTGCTTTAAACACATTATTGAAGGTAAATCAAAATTCTAAATTGGCTGAACATGGTAATGTGGTCAAAGTACTGTACCGGGACGTACTGGCGGATCCTAAAATTCTTACAGAAGGTTTAACCAACGAACTCGGTTCACGACTAGAGCAGGCATTAAATCAAATACACGAGGCCTGTGCTGCTGCTAAAAGCATCGAAAAATCAGCTTTTGTACAACTCTATCTGTTTACACAGGATTTGTTTTACGGAGTAATGCGCTGCAAAGGCTCCACATTCTGGACTACTACAGTGGTATCTCCAATTCTGAGTAGTATTGAAAAACATTTTGACCGAAAAGAGAATCTGGCATTTAAAAATCAGGATGGAGTGAACTTCCCTGATTCTGTGGTTCAAAAATACCTGGAGTACCGTAAACACTTCAATATTCCACGATACGAAACGCATTTTAATCTGTTAATAGAAAATAGTAAGTAAGTGATGGCAACAGCGCAGGCACATATCATCGATAAAGTCGTTGTAGATGTAAACTGCAACTCGATGGAGCGTGCGCTGTTTCTAAAAGATCATATTGACGTGCTGTTAAACCAAGAGGTTTTCCCAAAATTAGAAGCCTGGCTGGAGGCTCAGGGTTTGTATTTGCAGAATTATTATCAGTTAGAAGCGCTTAATCTCGACTTAAATACCACGAGCTCAAATCTGAGTTCTGACCTGGCAGATAGACTTTGCGAAAAAATCAAAGATGAAATAAGCCGAAGTATTAAGAAAAAGATTACTGCATCAGAATCAACTGATTTCAAGCCTTTAGAGCAAAACAAGCGGCATACTCAAGCCTTTCTCTATTTTTTAAAAACAGGGAACCTTCCCTGGTATTTCAACGAGGGTGAAAAATTGAATCTGGATGAAGTAGCAAAGACCATAGATCAAATAGGTCCTGACTTGAAAAATCTCCTTACTGAAAATCCAAATGCGCTGAAACGATTGGCATTTCAATACGCCACAGATTCTCAATTTCTAAAAAGTTTGCTGCCCATTTTGCTTAGTGGAAATTCCAAATCCATTAGAAGCTTTCAAAACTGTTATTCCAAAATCACAGATTCTAAGTATCGGGAAGCTTTACTCGTATTGGTTCTGGAATGTTTTACAGAGGCCCCTGTTTCCCGTATAAATCAGGCTCTAAAACGAATTATGCATATACTGTTTCAACGTAAAAAAGAAGTATATATCTCAGACCTTATGGGCTGGGCTCGACTTATTGAAAACCCGTTGGAGTTGAGATTAAATAATTCTAAAGTAATAATACAGTTAAAAGGATATAACCATTTAAAAAATAATGCTTTAAAATATACTATTTATCCTGATAAAATTTTAAACTTCAAAAACGAAAGACTTCCTAATTCTTCAAAATATGAAGTCCATGACCTCTTAAAGAATTTAGTTTCTAAGGAAATCCTCAGGCCTACGAAAAAGGAGCAAACGCCTAATAATTCTACACAAGCAGATTCCGGTTCATTGATCGTCCAGCAAGCCGGTCTGGTTTTGCTGCATCCGTTTTTACCGGCCTTATTCAGTGAACTGCATTTTTTAAGTCAAAGCAAGCAATTACTTGAGTCTAAACGCGACACAGCGGTTCATATACTTCATTTTTTGGCCACCGGCAACCTCAGGCCACATGAAGCAGAGCTGGGGTTTGAAAAATACCTCTGTGGCCTTCCGCAGCAATTTCCTGTAAGAAGAGAGGTAAAACTCACACAAGAACAACTACAGGAAGCCAGCCATTTGCTAAAAACAGCAATACAGCACTGGTCTGCATTAAAAAATACGTCTCCCGCCGGGCTGCGCGGACAGTTTCTTACGCGCTCCGGTAAACTCAGCTTTAACAGCGAATATGATCAGTTGCATTTGCAACGCGTCACTGCAGATATTCTGCTAGATCAACTCCCGTGGGGATTGTCGTTGATGAAACTCCCCTGGCTTCAAAAATTACTTCATATAAACTGGTAAAATTTAAACCATGAAAACTATCAAAAACCTGTTAACTGGCCTTTTTTTCAGCATATGTATGCTCTCTTGCGGCACCAGCTTGTATGACCACTATAGCTATACCCAGACACTGGAGACCAAAGCTGATGCGATTAGCCTTATTGCAGTTTCGGATGAGGCTTATGAAAATCATCGCACAGCAGTTGAAGATTTAAAAAGCCAGATTGATCTCATGCTAACATACGAGCAGGCCAAATCAAAAAATGAAATAAGCGTACAGATGTGGCGATACCTGCAAAATGAAGATAGCAGCCTACAGCAATTTTTAAGCCTTTGGCAGCAGCAGGGCAATTTAAGCGCAGCATTTAAAGAAGAATTTCGTCCGCAAATTGAAAAGATATTTGACCTCATGGCTCAATACGAGTCCCGTAAAGATGCCCGATCAAAAAATAGCTTACTCGAGCTTATAACTCTTTAAAGAAAATAGTATGGATTTTAAAAACTTATTTGAGTCACTCAAAGCAGAAATTCTCGAGCTGGTAAAAGACCGTTTTGACGAAGAGGGTTTACAGGTACGTAAAGACATTGAAGATTTTTTAGAAGGTTCTAAAGAAAAGCTGAATCGCTGGGCTGAGCTTTTGGAACAACAAGCCATTACACCTGCCGAGTTTGAATTATTACTGAAAAGTCAAAAGGATTTGCTTGTAATTCAAAGTCTGCAAAAGGCCGGAATCTCAAAAATCAAAATTGGCCTCTTTAAGAATCAGGCCATTAAAATTATTGTTTCAAGAGCCGTGGGAGCTCTGGTTTAATACGTGTGTAGTATGGAAAGTCTCACTTTTTTTGAACAGGTTTTTATGTATCTGGGCATCCTTATGTTCCTGGTTTTGCTGGGATCACTGGTGTTTTTTGTCCTTAAAGGAAAAGAGCTTAAGCCCTTACTTCTATTTTTCCTGATGCCTATTTTAATGATAGGTTATCCCAGTATTCAGGAGATCAAATATCAGGAAATTTGGATCAAACTGCATAAGTCCCAGCAGAATTTAGTTGAAAATCCTGCTGACAGCGCATCACGGGAACAGGTAGAATTACTTACAGATAAAATAGAATCGCGTGCGCGTACCGAAGACCAACTCAACAGCATTACCTATTCCAAAATTCTGCTTCAGAAACCTAAAGAAGCTGAATTTTTTGCAGAAAAAGCCCTTTCCGAAAATCAAAATTCTGAAACCGCAAAAGAATTAAAACAGGTCGCTCAGGTTCAGGGAGAATTGAAAATAACCACTTTTGATACTGCTCGCACGGCTATGCCAGACAGTTCTGCCTTGAAGCAACTGCAACAGGTTCGGCTTCCGCCCAAGTACCAGCCATTAAATCAATACGTGCTGCGCACCCGCCAACTTAATACCCAGCAACGAACTTCAAATAACTAGAACAATGCCTGTATTTGCCAAAACTAAATCCGCTTCCGATAAGACTTCCGGTAAAGCCGCAAAAACACCTTTTTTTGGCTTACAGGCTAAATTAAAATCAGGTCAGCCGGGGGATCGCTATGAGGTTGAAGCAGATCATGTAGCTGCACAAGTGGTAAAAAATACCGCAAATAAAGGAGCTAGTGTCCCTGCTGTGCAAGCTAAACCTTTAGCTAAAAGCATTACCACCGGGGTACAACTTAAGCCCCTGGAGGAAGAAAATGTACAGACCAAAGCTGATGACGAACTTCAGAAAATGGAGGAAGAAGAATCGATTCAGTCTAAAGCTGAGGAAGAAGAAGTTGTGCAATCTAAAAGCGACGAGGAAATTCAGTCTAAAGAGGAAGAAGAATCGGTACAGGCTAAAGATGATGAGGAAGTGCAAATGCGGGCTGCTTCAAATCCTGGAAATTCCAACATCAGCAGTGACCTGCAAAGTTCACGCGGCGGAGGCTCCCCCCTGCCCCATGCTACCCGAAATCAGATGGAAACCGGGTTTGGAACAAATCTACGTAATGTGCGGGTTCATACTGACCAGCGAGCCGAAAATATGGCTCAAAATATAGGTGCACAGGCCTTTACCAGTGGCAGTGATATTTATTTCAATCAGGGGCGTTTTAATCCCGGAACCGCGCAAGGAGATACTCTACTCGCTCACGAACTTACCCATACGATTCAGCAGGGAGCCGTTGATCCTCAGCAAATCCCACAGAATACCGCTTCCGGAAGCAATAACTCCCAGACGACAAGTCAAACCCCGAAGCCAATTTCTGAATCTGAGCCAGAAAGCTCGCAGGCAGAACTCGAAGTTCCTGCTTTAGATGAAGCAGTGTCTGGTTTGCCTCAAGCTATGCAGGGCAAAGAAGGTGAAGCTGAAGAAGCTCAGGCGGAAGCAACACCCTACCCTAGAAGTCCGCAGGAAGACCCTTCTTTTAAACGGGCTGAAAATCAGGTAGATGATCGGGCAGAAACCGCACAAACCACACAACCTGCCTCGGCAGCAGCGGCAGCGGCCTCAGCAGCTGCTCCCGCTGCGACAAACGAGCAATTAGGAACTGCCCAAGCCGGTCAGGTAGATGTGATGGAAGAACAGGAACCGGGTACCTTTGACGCGGTTGCTTTTAAAGCACGCCTGATGGAGCGTATTGAGGCTATGCAATTACCGGCTAACGAAGAGGAAGCAGATGATTTTGAAAACAACAATAACATCGATGAAGTCACCGCAGATGGTACCGCGATGGCTTCGGCAGAGCGTCAACAGGCTGCAGGAGCCATTGAAAGCTCCACTCAAGCTGAACCGAATCCCGATGCGGTACCGGCACGTGAGGTACAACCCCTTCCCGAACCCGAATACGGCTCTCCTCCTGCTCCCGTACGCGCTGCTCAGGCCATGCCGGCACCAAGACCGGAAGATCACGTAAGTGCTCCGCTCCAGGAAAATATGCAAAGTATTGATAACGAAATGGCGGCGAATGAAGTAACGGACAAGATGCTGGCAAATAGCAATGAGCCCAGTTTCACTCAGGCTTTGGATAGTAAAGAGGAAGCAAAAACGCATACAGAACAGGCTCCCCAAAACTTTAGACAAACGGAGCAAAACAGTCTTTCCGCAACGCGGGAACAGGCGCAGTCCAGCAGCCAGGCCGAGTTGGAAACCATGCATACCAGTCGCACGGGAACACTGGGTACCATGCAAACACAACAACAAACAGGTGCTCAAAATGACAGCGCAGAACGGGAGCGTATTGCCGGAGAAATCAACCGCATATTTGAGGCTACCAAAAGTGATGTGGAAACCCTGCTGACTGACCTGGATACTGAGGTGAGTACACGTTTTGAAGCCGCTGCCAATCGTGCGAAACAGGTCTTTGAAAACTATGTAGAGCGTAAAATGGATGCCTATAAAGACGAGCGATATAGCGGGGTAGGCGGAGCTTTGACCTGGGTAGGCGATGCCTTTACGGGTCTTCCTGACGAAGTCAATGCCTTTTTTGAAGAAGGCCGAAATAAATACATTGAGGCTATGGATGGCGAACTTACTTCAATAGCCAACTATATCGCTCAAAAGTTAACCGAAGCCAAACAACGCATCGCACAGGGTAAACAAGAGGTCGCTACTTTTGTCGAATCCCAACCCGAAGCCCTTCGCGGTATTGCCGAAGAAGCCGCCGAAAACATTCAGGAGCAGTTTGATAGTCTGGAAGAGGATGTAAACAGCAAGCAAGACGAACTCATCGATTCCCTTGCGCAACAATATCAGGATAGTCTTGCGGAAGTTGACGCGCGTATAGAAGAAATGCAGGCGGAAAACCGCGGCCTTATCGATATGGCGATGGGGCTGGTTATGGGCATCATCAATACCATCATCGCCATTAAGAATATGCTTACCAATTTGCTGAGTGCAGCCCTTGAAGCTATTGGTGCGATCATTTCTGATCCTATTGGTTTCCTGCTTAACCTTATACAAGGCGTTAAAGAAGGTTTTATCAATTTTGGCAATAATATTATGACCCATTTGATGAATGGGCTGGTCACCTGGCTTACCGGAGCCCTGGGCCCCATGGGCATCACCATTCCTGAAGATATTTTTAGCTTAAAAGGTATATTCAGTCTCGTGATGCAGGTGTTGGGGCTTACCTGGGATTATATGCGCCAAAAAGCGGTAAAACTCCTGGGCGAGCCGGTGGTGCAGGCACTCGAAATGGGTTTTGAACTTTTTCAAATCATACGCACCGAAGGCATCGCAGGCATTTGGGAATATATCAAAGAGCAGTTTAACGACCTGAAAGAAACAGTGATAGACAGCATACAGGAAATGATCATTTCTACCGTAGTCGATGCCGGAATCAAATGGGTTTTAGGCTTGATGAGTCCGGCGGGAGCCTTTGTCAAAGCGGCAATGATGATTATAGACATCGTGAAATTCTTCATCGAGCGCGGTAGTCAGATTATGGAGCTCATAAATGCCTTTATTGACGGGATCAAAGCGGTTGCAGCAGGTAATGTGGGGATTATCGCTACTAAAATCGAAGATGCTTTGGGTAAAGCAGTACCGGTAATCATCGGTTTTCTGGCCTCGTTGCTCGGCATTAGTGGTTTGGCGAAAAAGGTTCAGAAACTCATTGGTAAAATCAGAAAACGAATTGACAAGGCAATTGATAAGCTGATTTTAAAGGCGAAGAAGGCGTTTTCTAAACTTGTACGTAAGGGTAAAGCGGCAGCTGGCAAATTTATAGACTGGTTGGGAATAAAGAAACGTTTTAAAACAAAAGACGGTAAAAACCATAAACTATTTTTAGAAGAAACAGGGGGCAGACCTGAATTAATGGTTCAAAGCGATAAACAACTCGTAGGTGATCGTCTTACCAAAGCCAAACAGGAAACACAGGCTATGCCAGACGGGGAGATCAAAACCAATCGCATTACGGCAGAGGGCAGGATTACCACTTACCTTTCTGAAACACGGGCCATTTTACAAAAAATAAAAACAGAGGAAGTCAAATCGGCACCTGATTCAGCTAAGATTGAAGTCTGGAAAGGCCAAACAGAACAACAATTCAATAGTATAGCCGGTGACCTGGAAACCATTGGCGTTGAGCCAGGAACTGTAGGAACAGGGGATAACGCAATGCTTCAGGAAATTGGAAAACAATACGTGACACCAGACCACACAAGCAGAGCCGGTAGTAATAAAGGAACAGACGCATTCCTTTCCACAAACGGTTATCACTACGCAACTTCAGCTTCGGGAAAGATATACATTCGACGAAAAGAAGCTAACGATAGTGTTCCCCAACTTTCTTTTGACGCAGAAGGAAAGTTACAGTTGGGTGGGGCATCTTCAAGTAGTGAACCCGAGCATAGAAATTACATCCCCGATAAAATTATCAAGACGGAAACCGCAACGGGCTATCAAGTGGTTTACTCAACCCTTACAGATACTGGTGAAAAAGGTCCTAACTTCCAGATTGATATCAGTCACGCCGAGGTTCTGGCAGCCAACGAGGATGAAAATCTAACCCGGCACGTCTCTGGAAGAAACCTTAAGCTTAAAGCCACCGGGGGCGCACGAGGAGTTACCGATAGTGCCACAGCAGGTTTTCACAACGCACACTTAATAGCAGACCGTTTTGGAGGTTCAGGAAGCAATTCTGCAGAAAACATTCATCCCAGTACCCCGCGATACAATACCGGAGATATGAAAACCAAAGAAGACGCGATCGCCAGAATTTTGGGAGCAAATGCATCTCAAGATCAAAATAATTTCAACCTAAATGTCTCAGCCCGAATTGTAAAAGAAAAATCAACCAGTGCGGCATTATTGGCCGCACTTAACGCCGAAGCTAAAAAAGATAACACAGAACAAGTCCCAACTATAGAAGCCGCGATGGAGCGGGATTTACTAAGCCTAATACGACCTGATTTGCACGCACTGCCTGGTAAATTCATGAGTGTAAATTACGATCTGGACGGCACCACTACGTATGCCGATGGCACTACTCAAGGAGTTGCCACAGATCTTGCTATAGGCGAAGATACCGAGTACAATACCAAGATTTTAGAAATAATTAAAAGAAAGTAACTATTATTATGAAAACACTACGCTACCGCTCACAGGATCCCGAAGTTTATTTTCTGGAAGAAATCCTAATGAAATTGGGTTATTCGGTATATGTTTCCACCTATTTTGGGAAGGATACCGATGCCGCTATACGTGATTTTCAGCAAAAAAATGACTTGGTGGTTGATGGAATTGTAGGTCTAAAAACCTGGTCAAAATTGCTTTCGGCTCGTGATAACCTATTCAGCTTTAGCGACAAATTGTTGGGGGAAGCCGATTTAAAACAATTTGCAGAAGACTTTGATGTAGAACTTGCTGCTGTAAAAGCGGTAAATGAAGTGGAAAGCAGCGGTAAAGGCTTCCTTATTGACGGCAGGCCCCGTATTTTATTTGAAGGTCATATTTTTTGGCGGCAGCTTAAAAAGCGCGGACTCGATCCGGCTGACTTTTTGAACGATTATACTAAAGACGTGCTCTATGAAAGCTGGACCCGATCGTATTATAAAGGTGGTGCTGAAGAATACGAGCGATTGGAAAAAGCAGCGGGAATGAGCGATCTGGACGCCGTGCACGATGCAGCCTATGCTTCGGCCTCTTATGGCTCGTTTCAAATAATGGGTTTTCATTACGAAAGCCTGGGTTATCCCGGCGTTGATGCTTTTGTAGCCCATATGTATACCCACGAGCGGGCGCATCTGGAAGCTTTTGGTAAATTTTTAAAAGCCAACAACCTGCTGAGGTACCTGCAATCTAAAAACTGGGCTGCCTTTGCCAAAGGCTATAACGGGCCGGGTTATGCGCAAAACAAATACGACATCAAGCTGGAAAAAGCCTATCAAAAATATAACGATGCCTGAATTTAAAGCTTTTGACCTGGCTCTGCAATACATAAAAGAGCTGTTGGTGTGGCGGTTGCAAAATCCCAATTCCCATTTAAAGAAAGCACCTCAATTTATCGCAGAGAGCCTGCCCGATTCCTATTTAAAAAAGCTCATTTATATTCTGGAACTTCAGGCAGAAGAACAGATCATACTGCTACTTGCTTTGGTACCACACCTCGCTCCTGCCCTGCTTAAGAATTGTGTGAATGAAGTTTACCCGGAAGGAACTGAACTTCCCGAGATGGGCGGAACAAAAGGAACCAATCATCGCGGAGTTTTACCTACAGGAGAAACCGCACTTTTTCTATTGGCAGGAAATCAGGTGCAGGAACGCCTGCGCTGTTTAAATTTCCTGCTTCAGGACGCAACCCTGCGAACTAATAAAGTCATTCAGCTGGAAAAACCTGTAAATCATGAACCTTTTATAAGCGGAAATTTACTGCTGCAGGAAGACTATATTCAGCTCTTATTAACGGGCACTATTCCAGATCCCGAACTGAGCATTGAGTTTCCCGCTCAAAAACTACAGACCAGCCTTACCTGGGATGATTTGGTTCTAAATCACCAAACCCTGGCTGAAATCAGGGAACTTGAAATCTGGCTTAACCACCATCAAAGGCTTCAAAAAGAACACGATCTTAGCGGTAAATTTAAGCTCGGTTACCGAGCTCTTTTTTACGGTCCGCCAGGAACCGGAAAAACGCTCACCGCAAGCCTTTTGGGCAAATATACCGGTCGGGATGTTTACCGGATAGACCTCTCTGTAGTGGTTTCTAAATTTATTGGCGAGACCGAAAAAAACCTTTCCAGACTTTTTGACAAAGCAAGATACAAGAACTGGATCCTCTTCTTTGACGAGGCCGATGCAATTTTCGGGAAACGCACACAGGTGCGCGATGCGCACGATAAATATGCCAATCAGGAAGTCTCCTATTTATTGCAACGGCTCGAAGAGCATCCCGGACTTGTGATACTGGCATCCAATTTTAAATCGAATATAGACGCTGCATTTACCCGGCGGTTTCAGGCTATTGTACCCTTCACCGCTCCAAATTTTGAAGAACGGTTCAAATTGTGGCAACTCGCCTTACCTCAAGGTTTCCGTTATGCTCCCGAAGTTGATCTTCATACATTGGCTAAAACCTATGACATAACCGGCGCTAATATCACTAACGTGATGCACCATTGTTGTCTCCATGCTTTAGACCAAAAAACTCAAGAAATTGATAAGGCTAACCTTATTGAAGGTCTGAAAAGGGAATATCAAAAAGAAGAAAAAATGTTTTGATAGGCATTTATTCTCGATTTTAATCAGCAACTTCTTTTGGTTGCCGGCTGTACCTTATTTTTGTAAAAGAACTTAATGCTGAATTATGAACTTTTATGACTTTGAAGCCAAAAGCCTGAAAGGTGAAACCCTGCCAATGAATACTTTCGCGGGAAAAGTAGTGGTCGTGGTGAATACTGCCAGCAAATGCGGACTCACCCCACAATATGAAGGTCTTGAAAAGTTATTTCAAAAGTATAAGGATGGAGGATTAGTGATTTTAGGCTTTCCGTGTAATCAGTTTGGCAATCAGGAACCGGGCAATGCAGTCGAAATAGATTCTTTTTGCCAGGTAAATTATGGTGTAAGCTTCCCCATGTTTGAAAAAGTAAATGTGAATGGGTCTGATGCACATCCCCTATTTAAATGGCTTAAAGGCCGATTGGGTAGTATTTTTGGGAGTAAAATAAAATGGAATTTCACTAAGTTTATCCTTGATAAAACCGGAAAACCGGTCAAGCGTTTCGCTCCTACAACAAAACCTAAAAAAATGGAGAACGTGATTAAAGAGCTTTTAAAAGCTGCCTGATTTTTACTAAAAATACGGAATACCGGAAAAATCAATTTAACAAATGTTTTAGATTTGCCGCTTTCAGGAAAACACCTGATTATTTTTTTAATCTAAAACTAAAATTACGTGAGTATTTTAAAAATTACCCGTTTACTGCTTTTGGGAGCAAGTCTAATTGTATTTACTAATTGTGCTTCCGGTTACAAACTGATCAATCCACCATCTCTTAATTACAACTCAGGCAATGATGCGGGAGGTGTGAGCATGCGCTATAAATACGATTTGCTCGATAAGAAGTATGCAAAAAAAGAGGTCAAAAAAGACATCAAGTTAGTCGCTATTTCCATTACAAATACCAGCAATAAAGATTTGACTTTCGGTAAAGACCTGCGACTGGTCTATGAAAATGGAAATACTGTTATGATTCTGGAAAATGATAAAGTTTTTAAAGACTTAAAACAGAGTCCGGCTTCATACCTTTTTTATCTGCTTTTAGCGCCGGTAAATTTAACCGTAACAAATTCTGATGGATATTCTACAGAAAGTAATTCCTTTCCTATTGGCCTGATCGTAGGTCCCGGTCTTGCTGGTGGTCATATGATTGCTGCCAGTTCTGCAAATAAAAAGTTTAAAGAAGAGCTTCTAACCTATGATCTAAACGGAACTGTAATTCCAAAAGGCGAGACCCGTTATGGTTTAATAGGTATTAACTCCGACTCCTATGATTCCTTACGCATCAAATTAGAAGACTGATTTCATTTTTAAAGAAATGCAGAGCAGGAATTATCTGTACCAGACTATACCGGTTTTTCCTGCTCTGCTTTTTGCATTAATGCAGGTTGCAATTTCTTTAAAGCCAAAGAAGCAAATGAGCGTACATCCCGATTTTTAGCGGTGATTTGCAATTCGGCAAGAAGTGGAGAGAAACTCGTATCTCCAAGGAATTGAATTAAATAGATCACCGGAAGTCTTAAATTGCCATCTCCTACTTTCAAAAGATTTATAAGAGCCCTGTTGAAGCTGATGTCGGTATCTTCCAGAATTTCCTGATATACATCTATGTCTTCAATAATAGCAAGTTCAAGCAGGGGCAATAGCACGTGTTTAAGTTTTGGTGCCAAAATATTATCGAGAAACTCAATAGCATTGGCACGGGTATCGCGATCTTCACTTTTAAAGCCTTTATAAGCAACATCCAGATCTTTATGGCTGTAATATACCGCCAGAAGATTGAAAATAGTGGCAATGCGTTTGTCTAACTGCGTGTCTAAAATTTCCAGTAATCCCTCACGGGCCTGGAGCAATTCGGTTTTATCATCTTCGGAAAGTGCGGCATAATGTTCAACCCTGAAATTATTTCGGATTACTTTGCGACAACTCATTATATCCCGGTATTCAAAAGAATAGTTTAAAATAAACCTGAAAATGCTTTTTTGGAAAAAGTTGAGTTTTGGGTTTTTGTTTTTAAGACGCTTCAGGGATTTAGCTGAAGCCAGCCTGATCAGATTATCGCGGCTTTGCAACAAACGCAGCAATACTCTTACAGATGTTTGGGTTTCAAATTTCTGTATTACCTGCGGAATGTATTTTTTAACATCATTGCGTAAAGTTTTTGCAGCCTCACGTGCCAGCAACAATTCACTGATAGATTCGCCATAGGCAATGAGCGCCTTCACTGCATTTTCACGATATTCCTTTACCTTGAGAAAATCAATCAAAGCATCTACAAACAATTCATTCCCCGAAATACCTGCCGCGATAATAGCATGGTTCACAATCATGGGATTTCGGTTATTAAAATTGGCTGAAATGAACGATAGAAATCGGGGAAAACCGGCGTAACCTATTGACTCCAGAAGAAAAGATAACTCTTCGGGGCGGTGCTCGCTGTTGGGCAGTTCAAACTCGGCCATCCAGAGCTCCAAACGTAATTCCAGGTTGTAACGGGCTGCGATTTTTTTATTGGTGCGGCCCTCTTTAGCTAAACAGAGCAAAGCAGCGTGTGCGATATAATCGCTGCTGTGATTAAGGTAAGAATCAAAAATACGATCGTCATTTAACGAGGTATGCAAAATGAGGTAATTCATCGCTGCAAACACGACCTCATCATCTTTTTGATAAACCAGTTGGCGCACGGTTTCCAGAGCAGTTCCTTCCGGATAATGGTAGAGTTGATTGATGGCTTCAATTTTTACCGAATCATCCGGATGTTCCAGTAAGGGAAGGATTTTCGCCTTTAATAAGCGTGACTTTCGCCCGTTTAAACCTTGCAAATAGCTTACCATCTGTTCGGAATTATTAGAACTGAGTATGCGCCTGCCTATTTCTATAGGTGATTTACGCTTGCGGCCGGCAGATTCTTCAGTATGCTCCACAGCCTGCCTCAGGCTTTGCCTGAAACTCTTAAAATACGAATCGCGTACTTTAAAGATTCCAACCATCCAGATTAAAATGAGAAACAGGATGATTACCGTTACGTAGCTTGAGGGCAGATCTAATGCTTTGACTACAAAAATCAGCAGACAACCGGCAAGACCGGTAGCAATGCTATCTACTACCACGTCTATAAAGGATTTGGTTTTATTTTTTACTTCCAGTGATATGGGAACCATAACGAGTTCGGTTGCCGCTTTGTTAACCGACTGTTTGAAGCTTCCGTCAATACCTTTGATTAACACCAGAACCCATAATTCCGGAAAGGTGAGAAACAGTAAGGAACCCAGGGCGATACCCAAAGGAAGAATAAGCAGCGAACTGTTAACACCCAATTTTTCAACCACCCTGTTGGTTAAAAACAACTGAATCCCGAGCGAAACAAGGTTAAAGGTCGAAAACCAGAAGGCAAAAAAGGATGCCAGCCGGTCTGCATCCGGGATCGCTTTACTCGCAAAATCACTAAACTGAAAATCAATAAGCTTTGCCACTATAACACCTATCCCAATAATGAGCGCGAGATAAGTAAGGTGTTTTGACCTGAGTACCAGCTTGAAGGCGGTCTCTCCCCCCAGACTTTCCTGAGCATCGGAACGTGAGGCTCTGCTCACATAGCCTTTTTTATAGATCATGGAAAGCAGGGGAATACACGATAAGATAAGACCTGCCGCGATAAGTAACATGTTTCCGTTACCTATGTTGGGTACGAGTATGGTGGTAAGATAACCTCCAAAAATTCCGCCAGCAATAGCGCCACTGCCTATAAAACCAAAAAGTCGCTTTGCTTCGCGTGCGTTAAAAACCATATTGGCAAGCAACCAAAACTGACTCGTGGTAAGCACGGCAAATATCCCGCTGATTACGTAAAAAATATAAAGGGCTGCCGCATTGATAATGCCTAGTTTGTACAAGAGGCTTAACACAGAAAAGGCTATTGCGAAAAATAGCAGGGAGAATACCATGATGCGCCGAAGCGAATAGCGTCGCACAGCCTGGTTGTAAAAATAGGTGGTGACAATTGCTGTGGCTGCAATAAACAGATATCCGTAAGCCAGATTATCGGCACCCAATCCCTCCAGAAACAGCGCGTTTACAATAGGTTTTACAATAAGCAGAATGGTAATGATCAAAAAAACGTATAACTGCATGAAAAAAGAGATGGTGATCTCACCATCTCTTATATTAAACGTTTTTTTGAGGAACTTTCTAATCACCTACGTGTCCCGCACCTTTTGTGGCACTTGCCAGTAAAGTTCGAGATTTTTGAAGAGCTTTCTCTACCGGAAATACTAAATTTCTTATAATTTGTTCTCCGTTAGGGTCTTCGACTAAAGCAACAAGGATGTATTTACGACCATCCTCACCCCATACCAGAATGGAATCGGAATGATACGTTTTCCAGGATCCTGACTTACGGAAGAGCCGTGCATTAGGAGCAATACGCTCTAGTGTATTAACAAACTTATGGTGTAAAGAAGGGTTTTCCATAATATCAAGCATTTGCTTAGAACGCTCGGGGCTTACCAGTTTACCGGTTACTAACTTATAATAGAATCGGCATACCTGTTCTGCAGTAGCTGCGTGACTCAAACCTTTAATAGGGTCTGGTCTGCGTTCCCCGGCGGCGGCGTAACGCTTACCTACCCAAAGCCCACCACCGTGTGCTTTGTCATATAATTTATACTTATCGCTGGTTAATACACTCGCAATTTTATCGTAGCCCAAACGGTCTATCATTCGGGTGCTCGCCTGATTGTTTGACTTACTAATCATAAGCCACATATCTTCGCGAATGGTAGCCGTTTCTTTCAGTTCGCCTTTATCAATTGCATCCATGGCTGCAAGCAGAATGGCAATTTTAGGTAAACTGGCGGCATACATCATTTCTTCCCCATTAATGCCTGCATACTGTATCGCTTTGGGATCGTCAAGACTAACGATACCTATCGACATTTTCTTTCGATCGATCAGATTTTTCATCTGCTGATCTTTTGCAATCTGATTGTAAAGTTGGGCTTTTAGTACGGAGCTTTCAAAGTCTTCCAGCGGGGCGTCTATGCAATCTTTAAAAGGTAATTCCTGAGCCTGTATGTTTGAGAATAATGCGATTAGAAACAAAATCGCGGTAAAGGTGTATTTATTCATATAATTTTTTGGTCTTAGGGGTTTTGGGGCTTTAACGTCTTAACTACTTACAAAGTATGTAAAAGTTGCACGAATTTTAACCAAAACCCAAAATTTAACAAGTTTACACTATAAATTGTCCAAACACTATGCCAAAGAAATGTTAAATAAAAAGAAGTTAATAGTCCCAACGTCTGGTTTTATTGAGTTCTTCCTCTTTTTGTAATTCTTCCTGCGGAATCACTTTTAGAAAGGAAGGGTGTTGCTCAATCGCATATTCAATCTGTTCCACAATATCCTCAATACTGTCCTTTTCATAATCAATTTTCAGAGGTTTTTTGATCTCCATAGACTGCAGAATACCTCTTTTCTTAATACGGATTCCTTTTTTATCAAAGGAACGTCTAAACCCGTCAATCACAATAGGTACGACTACGGGTTTGTATTGTTTAATGATGTGAGCAGTCCCTTTACGGATGGGTTTCCAGGGTTTTGTAGTGCCCTGAGGAAACGTAATCACCCAGCCGTCATGCAGGGCTATACCAATATTTTCCGTATCACTCAGATTTACAGGTCGATCAACCTCCTTACCTTTTTCGCGCCAGGTTCGGCTTACCGAAACGGCCCCGGCATAAGCCATAATACGGGGTAATAGCCCACTGCGCATCGTCTCACCTGCGGCTACGTAATAAATATTCAGCTTGGGTTGCCAGAGATAACCTATATTTTTTATACTATCTACCCTACCGCTCAAACTCGCGTTAAACACATGAAACATGGCCACCACATCTGCAAAATAAGTCTGGTGGTTAGAAACAAATAACACGTTGCTATCCGGAAGTTCTTTGATAATTTCAGACCCTTCAATTTGTAGTTCGTTAAAACCCCGATACCGCCTGTGGGTCATCATCCCTGCAGTGCGGATCAACAATTTCTTCAAGAAATTATAATGCCCAAACGGATTGGTTTTTAGTAATCCCATATTTGTTTCAAAGGTTTTGCCAGTGGCGAAATATAGCCTAAATGTAAGGAATACGCCTGTTAATCTGTATCTATTTGCTGCAAGACCCATTTAATCTCACTCAGCATCATTGCAGTAGCACCCCACACGACTTGTCCTGCCAGATAAAAAGCAGGCACGTCAATCATACTGCCATAAGAGGTGTCAATCTGCCGCTTTATGAGACTATCATCTGAAAGAAATGTGGTTAGGGGTACTTCGAGAATTGCTGCGACTTCTGCTTCTTCCGCTACAAAAACAGGGGTATAATCAACAATACCTATAAAGGGATGTACCCAAAAATTACTGGGTGGAATATAGAGTCTGCTCAGTTCTTTAATCACCTGAATATCTGTAGCAGCAAGCCCTACTTCTTCTTCAGTCTCGCGTAGCGCGGTAGCTTCCATACTCGTGTCAATAAGCTCTTCTTTCCCCCCGGGAAATCCCACCTGGTTGCTGTGTACTCCTTTGTAGGTTTTTCTTAAAATAAGAACCAGATGTGTTACAGCTTCCTTATCCGGGTAAAAAACCGCCATCACACCGGCTCTTCTGGGATTTTTCTTTTGGATATCAAGATTGGAAAGTTCTTTTACGCGTTCCTGTGGAGCCATTAGATAATGTGCTTCCTGTCCCGGTAAGTCCAAATTGCTTAATTTTGGAATTCGTTTTAAAAATTCTTCAAACTGCATCTATGCGTTCGTATATACGTTTAATTCTTCTGGCTGTCGTGCTCATTTTGGCCGGCTGTGAAGATAAAAAATCTAAAGAAAAAGCAACACCTACTGAGGTAACCAAAAAGACCACTGACAGTAGCGCGGCAGATAAAGCTAAAGCTCAAAATGAAAAACTGAAGAAAAAGCCGGGTTCGATAGTTGAATCTCAGGCTGATTTGATCCCCTTTCTTACGGAATACGGTAAGAACAACCCTGAAAATAAGGTGCGTATTACTACTAAATATGGAGTTATTGAGGTGGAGTTATTCCGGGACACGCCGTTGCATCGTGCCAATTTTGTCCTGTTAGTAAAACAAGGCTATTTTGAAAACACAATGATACACCGCAATGCGCTTGATTTTGTAGTTCAGGGTGGTAACAGCGACGGATATGAAACGCCGCGAAAACGGATGCGCATTGGCAATTATCTGATTCCTAATGAAGCTTCCCCGGCACACACCCATGTACGCGGTGCTTTTTCAGCAGCAAAATATACCGAACAGAACATCAGCGATGCCTCCTCCCCTTTTGAGTGGTTTATCGTGGTGCCGGAGCGGGGTGCCCATCACCTGGATGGCGAGCATACCGTTTTTGGTCGAGTAACCAAAGGAATGGATGTGGTAGACCGCATCAACAAAGTAGAAGTGGATGATAATGAATGGCCTATTGAGAACGTTTATCTAGAAAAAGTGGAGTTGATTAAGTAATACAAACATTGTATTGGAGATTAAGTTTTGAAAACACTTTTCGCTAGCGAAATCATTATCAGTTTTAATAGATTAGTTGTATTTTGATTTGATATATAATATG
>CAYNMH010000042.1:0-4148 GCA_964398145.1 uncultured Flavimarina sp.
GCATCAGTTCGCTGATGGTTACCTGTGATTGTTCAATGGTTTTAAAGTTTTCCAACGTATCTACTATTTACTCGCGGTTAAAATGCGGAGATTGTTCTTTGCTGATGTCGGTGATAAAATATTTGGTGTCGCCCCAAAAGAAAAAGGTGGCGTAGCGCTCCTCGTAAGTAAGTTTTACATAGCTGCCCTGATATTCCTTGAGCTTATCAATCACGTCCTGCTTGCTGCCCATCACCGAAAAATCAAAGATCTGTGCGCCGCTTATACCCTGACTGATCTGGCCTTCCCAGGTTTTTACCAGCACGCCCTTTTTACTGAATTTAATGAGTTCGCCGGCTCGTGTACCCTCACTGTAAGGCACAAAATAGACGAATGCGTAAAAGAGCACCGCAAAGGCGAGGATTCCGGTTAATACAAGGGCTAAGAGTTTTTTCATGGGTTTTCGGTTTAAGGTTTTCAGTTTGTGCGAAATCTAATTTGTAGCCTGTTTAAGCTGTGATTAGTTGCCAAAGATTTGTTTTGTCAAATCCATTCGTCCGTGTAAAATTCGAGTAATCTCAATGGGTTTGTTAATTCGATTTCGGTAAAAGATAATGTGCCGGCCGGTTTTTAGTCCGAACAATTCATGGATTATTCCCTTATAATTTTTGCCCAATTTAGGATTATTGGCAATTTCCTGACAGCTTTGAATGAGCAAATTATAATATTGATCGGCCTGTTTTTCAGACCATTTTTCAACGGTGTATTCCCAAATTTCAGTCAAATCCTGAACGGCCTTATTGGTCAATTCATAACTAGCCATTTACTTTAGGTCTGGCTTTAAGTGCCTGCAGGTGTTTTTCAGGATCAAAATCTGAAGCAATACCGCTATCTATGCCTTCCTGAATCGCTTTTCGTAACGCCAGGGTTTTAGTTTCCTCATCTTCCAAAAGCCGAAGTCCTGCCCTGATCACTTCACTAACGTTTTTATACCGCCCTGCCGAAATCTGATTGTTTACAAACTCGTCAAAATAGGTTCCTAATGAAACCGATGTGTTTTTACTCATGACTTTGAAATTTGCTTAAAAATACCAAAAATTGGTATGATTCGGAATAACTTTTTAGTTTTCTTCGGTATCATCACTGGCGCTGTTAAGCAACTTTTGATCGAGTTGTTTCCCGGTTTTCGCGCCCAGCTTACGCAGTTTTTCAACCCGGCTTACAAGGTTGCCCTTGCCGGTGAGTTTGGTCATCGTACGCTCCCAGGTATTTTGTACCGTTCCCAGCTGACTGCCTATTTTCGCGAGTTCTTCGGTAAGTGACGTAAACGAGTCGTACAACCTGCCGGCCTGGGTAGCGATCTCTATGGCGTTGCGCTTTTGCCGGTCGTTTTGCCAGAGGTTTTCGACCAACTTAAGTGCCGCTAGCAGGGTAGAAGGGGTAACGATGATGACATTTTTAGTAAAAGCCTCTTCGTAAAGCCGGGGTTCGTGTGCCGAAGCCAGTGCAAATGCAGGCTCGATGGGTACAAACAGAAAAACCGTATCGGGGCTATGGGCAACCAACTGCTCGTATTTTTTAGAAGCCAAAGTGTTGATATGATTTTTAACCGACTGGATATGTTGCTTTAAATACGTAGCTCGCAGCGCGTCGTCGGTTTCTGAAACGTAACGTTCAAAAGCCACCAGCGAGACCTTGCTGTCCACGATCATCTTTTTGCCGTCGGGTAAATGAATGAGCACATCGGTGACGAGGCGTTTGCCGTTTTCATCGGTATGCGCGTCCTGCAAACTGTACTCGCGGCCGTTCTCGAGCCCTGATTTTTCCAGAATTCGGGTCAGGATGAGTTCGCCCCAATTCCCCTGCATCTTGGCATCGCCTTTCAGCGCTTTGGTAAGGTTGTCTGCATCCTTACTCATTTGTAGGTTTAATGCCGCCAGACCTTTGATTTGTTCGCGCAGTTCGCTGTGGCGCCCCAGACTTTCCTTATTGGTTTCTTCGACCCTTTTCTCGAAACTGTTGATCTTTTCCTGCAGGGGTTTTAAAATGGTATCCAGATTTTCTTTGTTTTGCAGGGTAAATTTGCTCGATTTTTCGTCCAGCAATTTGTTGGCGACCAGTTCAAAATCTTTGGTAAACTTCTCCTGCAGCTGCTCCAGCTCTCCGGTTTTTTCGCGGATGCGTTCTTCCAAATGTTCAAATGCAGTATTTCGGGCGGTGAGTTCGTTTTGATAAAATTCCTTGTCTTCCTGCAATTGCTCGATTTTTTGCTGCAATGCAGCTTCCTGTTTTAGCAATTGCCCGCGCTGCATTTCGGTATTGCTCAGCCGTTCAGAAACCTGTGCGTAGCGTGCATTTTTACGCAGGGAAGTAATCAGATAGGCGATCACGGCACCTGTTAAAAGGCCGGCAAGCAGAGCAATTAAGAGCAACAGCGTTTGATCCATTTGAGGAGAATTTTCTCAAAGATAGCTAACGCCGGGGTCTTAACGAATTAAAAAGCGGCGGGAGGTTTTGTCAAAATACACATTGGTCCCGGGGAAGAGGTTTTCAAAAATCCCCTGTTCAATCAGGGCTTCGGGCGTGTTTTGAATGGCGGTGTTGTTGTGCAGTACAATGAGTTCATCGCAAAGCGAAAGCACCAATTCAATATCGTGTGTGGTACACAAAATGGTTTTTTGCTGCTGCCGCGCGATCTTTTTAAGTAGGGAGAAGATCGAAGCTTTATGGTGTAAATCAAGATGGGTGGTGGGCTCGTCGAGCAGAATGACTTCGGTGTTTTGTGCCAAAGCCCGTGCGATCAGCGCCCGCTGCAACTGCCCGTCACTCAGGGCATAGCAGGCTTTGTGTTTGAGGTTTTCGAGCTCGGTTGCCGCCAGGGCAGCCTGTATTTCGGCTTTATCTTCTTCGGTGAGTTTGCCCAGCCAGTTAGTATAGGGCTGGCGTCCCAAAGAAACGAGTTCGAGTACGGTAAGGTTTTTTGAAATCACCTGACTGGTAAGCACCACGCTGATTTTTAAGGATTTAGTTTCGGCATCCAGTTTATTCAGGGGTTTTCCTTCAAGAAGGATTTCGCCTTCAAGCGGTTCCTGCAGGCCTGCGAGGGTACGCAACAGCGTAGATTTACCCGAACCGTTGATGCCCACCATAGTCACAAAGCTTCCGGCCTTTAACTCGAGGTTGATGGTATTCACCACGGTTTCCTTTTCGGCTTTGCCGTAACCTACCGCGAGATTTTTGGTAGTTAAAACGCTATGGTTTGGAGTAGAGGACATCGCTTAAAACAGGAGTTTTTTCTTTCGTATTAATAACCAAATCACAATGGGCGCGCCTATGAGCGAGGTGATCGCGTTGATGGGCAGGGTGATGGGCAAGCCCGGTAATTGAGCCAGAATATCGCAGAGCAGCATCAGCACCGCACCGCCCAAAATACAGGCGGGGATTAGCGTCCAATGGTTTGAGGCGGTAAACCATTGCCTGATGAGGTGCGGTACAGCAAGGCCTACAAAGGCGATAGGGCCTACAAATGCGGTAAGGCTGCCCGCGAGAATACTGGTCGAAATCAAAATCACAAAGCGGCTGCGCTGCAGGGAAACTCCCAGCGTTTGTGCATAGTGATCGCCCAAAAGCAGGCTGTTTAGGTTTTTGGTAATGCTAAAAGCTAAACCAATTCCAATACAATAGCAAAGCGAAAGGATTCCCAGTGCGCTCCACGAAATATCGCCCAGGCTACCGAAAGACCAGAACATATAGCGCTGCAGTTCTTCCGCAGGACTGAAATACGCTAGAATACTCACCACCGCCGAGGTGAGGCTGCCAAACATTAAGCCGATTATAAGCAGGGCCATCGCATCCCGTACCCGTGAAGCGACTGCAATCACCACACTAAGCACCGCAAAACTGCCCAGACTGGCGGCGATGATGGTGCCCCAGCCGTGCACCTGAAGTATTGCGGTAAGCCCCAGAGCGCTTCCGCCCAAAATAAAGAAAGCCACGCCCAGACTGGCACCACTGCTTATTCCCAGAACAAAAGGTCCCGCCAGCGGATTCTTAAAAAGCGTTTGCATCATAAGCCCCGCGACGGCTAGTCCACTGCCGGTCATCACAGCCGCCAGGGCTTTGGGAATGCGGTAATCGAGTATAATATAGGTCCATGCTTCCCGAATGCT
>CAYNMH010000042.1:4248-28226 GCA_964398145.1 uncultured Flavimarina sp.
GGTGTCTTTATACAGGTAATCTCCGTGTGCGTCTGCAACCAAAGTTGCGGCCCAACTGTCGCCTTTAGGCAAATACCATACGTCTTTAAACATCGCGCCGCTGATTACCGTGGGTTCTTGCGGAGCGGTTGTAGCTTTTTGTTTGAGATCGAGATAGCGTTTTTCGATACCGTTAAATATTGAGTCGGCCAGATCCTGTTTGTCGTAGAGGGCTGCAAAGAATTTGATCCATTCGGCCTGGCCTAAGGGTGTGGTTTCGGTCCAGTCGCCGTTATACAAAACCGGAATCCCGGCCCGTTGCAGGGAATTGATGGTTTTGTTTTCGCCTTCCACACCAAAGGTTACGACCGCGTCGGGGTTGAGGTTGATGGCACTTTCGGTGTTGATCGACTCGTTTTGACCCAATTCCTGTACTTCGCCGTTTGCAATGCGGGCACGGGTTTTGGGAGATGAAATGTAATCGAGATTCGGAAAACCTTTTAAGCTTGCTTCAACACCCAGCAGTTCGAGTGCAGGGATGTGGGTGGTAGAGGTGACTACCATGCTTTTTACCGGAATGTTGATCACGGCATCGGCCTTTACGCTGTCTGGAAGTTTTTGACCTTGTTTGAGTAAAGCATAACGAAAGGTTTTATCGCTTCCGGGCCAGGCCTGAGTGACCGTGAGCAGGGTATATTCTTCATAATCCAGAATTTTGAAGCCCTTAGCATACTTCATGTTTTGCTCCTGTGATGCTTTCGCGGAAGCGGTATCGTTTGCTTTTTCATTTTTACAGCCGCTAAAAACGATCACGAACAGGACTAAAAGGGAGGCTAAGTTTTTTGCTTTCAAGATAATACAGGATTTGGAATTTTTAAACGCCGCCTCAAAAGTAAGATTAATTAAAAAAAGGCGTGCAGGCTTATGGATTTGATTAACTTCGTGCCCGAATTTTGGTGGCAATTTTCAGTCTGAAAAATGCCTTAAAAGGGAATCAGGTGATTTATAATTCAAGGTTCAAAGTTCAAAATTTAAAGATTTTGTATTTCTTATTTTGTACCTCGTATTTTAAAAAGTCCTGAGCTGTTCCCGCAACTGTAAGCTTTTTCCGCATTAGCGGAAGGTAAAGATTGCTCTTGAATACCACTGCCCATATTGGGCGGGAAGGTTGATCTTTATACGCGAGCCAGGAGACCTGCCTTTATTCACTTTTGTCAAACCTTCGGGATAAAGGTTTGTATGAAGGTGACTTCATACCTTTTCTCGTACAATTTTTATTTTAAATGATTACCAAAAAGTATGTTTTGGGCGGCGCATTGTTTGCGTCCCTGTCGGTTTTTGCTCAGCAAAAAGAACCACAAAAACTGGAAGAGGTCGTGGTGACCGACTCCAAATTTGAATTGAAACGCGAAAACAGCGGTAAAGTAGTGACCCAAATCACCCGCGACGAACTCGAAAAACAGGAAGGGAAATCGGTTGCCGAGATCCTGAGCAGCGTAAGCGGAATCAGCATTAACGGCGCACAGAGCAATGCCGGTCAAAACATCAGCATTTTTGCGCGCGGGGGTAATAATCGGCAGGTGCTGGTACTTATTGACGGGGTGCAACTGAACGATCCTTCAAACATCGCTTCCGATTATGATTTGCGTTTGCTTGATGTGAATAACATTGAGCGTATAGAGATTATCAAAGGCGCGGCCAGTACCCTTTACGGAAGCGGCGCGGCTACAGCAGTCATCAACATCATTACGCGCAAGGCTTCCAAAGACAAAATCGCTTTTGAAGCCACTTCTGTTGCCGGGACCAATGAGTCTCAGAATGACCGTGATTTTAGTTTTAATGATTTTCAAAACCGGGTTTCGGTAAACGGTACGCTCGATAAATTTACCTATCTGGTAGGCTTTGCACAGCAGTATACAGACGGACTTTCGTCGGTTATTGATCAAGACAGTAGTGAGAAAGACCCCTTTTTACGTTACAGCACGCAAGTGAAGTTTGGGTATGACTTTGGAGATCGTTTCAGCCTTACCGCTTATGGAAACTACGATAAGATGGATGTGGATTACGACAATTCCTTTCCGCTGGAAGATGCACCTTTTCGCTCGTTCAGCAAGCAGTACCGTGGGGGGATCAACTCGGAATTTAACTACAACAAGGGAAGCATTACCTTAAACGCTGCCTACAACAGCATTGAGCGCGAGTTTCAATCTAATTTCCCGAGCGCTTATGATTCAGACAGCTATATTCTGGATGTGTTTAACCGCTATACCTTAAATGAGAAATTCTATACGGTTTTGGGACTGAATCATATTAACAGCCGCACCTATTTTGGGGAGCAGGAAACTTCTCAAATCACCGATCCGTATGCCAATGTGGTATATGTATCTGATTTTGGACTGAATGTAAACGCCGGTGCACGCCTCAATAATCACAGCGAATATGGAAGCCATTTGACCTATAGCCTAAACCCCTCGTTTTCTTTGGAGCAACAGGAAGGCTATTTGAAGTTTTTCGGAAGCTACGCAACCTCCTTTATCGCACCTTCCCTTACGCAATTATATGGGGATTTTGGTGCCAACCCCGACTTACAGCCTGAAGAAGACCGAACTCTGGAAGGCGGGATCGAGTGGAAGGCAGGTACTTTTCGCGTGAGCGGAACCTATTTTAATCGTCTGGAGGAAAACTTTATAGATTATGTGACGATCGATCCGGTGACTTTTGAGGCTCAATATCAAAATGTAACCGAAGATTTTACGGTACAGGGCGCCGAGTTTGAGTTGGAAGGAAAACTGTTTAAACTTCTTGATTTGCGTGCCAATTACACCTTTACCGAGCCTAAAGACCGGCAATTGCTGCGTTTACCCAAGCATACCGCTTTTGGTCAGCTGGGTCTTAATCTAAATAGCGGAACCTTTTTCTCGGCCAGTTATCAATACCGGGGCGAGCGCAGTGACAGCGATTTCGCTACCGGAGAGCAGGTAAGTCTGGATTCATATGGGTTGTTTGACCTGTATTTGAGCCAAAAGATTCTGAAGAATCAGGTCAATCTTTTTGTGGGCCTCAATAATGTATTCAATACCGACCATGTTGAGCTGGTGGGCTATACCACACGTGGAAGAAACATTCGATTTGGATTGAACCTTTCGCTTTAGCCTAACTTTAATCCATAAAAAAGCCCGGCTTTTAAAGATTCAAAAGCCGGGCTTTTCATTTAGATTAATCAATTATTTCCTGATAAGGGGTAAGCTGTTATCATACATTTTTTGAAACGTAGGGCTAAACATATCGCTTTCTCCAACAGGCCTAACAGGAATATTAAAAGATTTATTTCTGTTTTTAGAAACAAATGACTTGCCGGTCATAGCCTGCAGAGCTGCTGCCAATAAAGGTTCAGATGGATCGCCCAAAACTCCCATATTTGCGATGTCCTCTTCTTTAAGAACGTCTGGAGTGAGTCCTGTGGGAGGGCCTACAATACCATCAGCATTTGAGTAAGTATAAATTAAGGGTTGTATCGCATATGTATGATCAGGATTTATGTTAGTCTTACCAAAATTATCTCCGTCATATAAAGTGGCAGACGCCTGAAATTTACCTACTGTTTTCGTACCCACAAGGGTGACCGGTATGTAAGGCTCAAGACCAATAACCGTAAGCTCACTTGCAGAAGCTGTGCTTCCTGTACCAATAACATAGAGTCTGCTTAAATTAAGACTGTTAATAGGTTCGGCTGCCGGTGTACCTGTGTAAATGGTAGAATTAAAGCGGTTAAGAAGACTTTCCGGCTCTTCAGCTTCAAAATAAGCCATCGCCTCGGCGTTCCATTGCTCTTTTATCAATACTTCTCCGTCAAACTGACCGGTAATCATGGATGTCAAATCAATTGCAGAAGCTACTGAACCTCCACCATTATAACGTAAATCTAAAACCAAATCAGTTATTCCGTCTGTTTTGAATTGAGCAAATGCAGCATTCAATTCGTCATCATACTGACTTACGAAGGAATTGTACATCAAGTAGCCAATTTTTTGACCCTCAACATCAAGCGTCTTTGCAATGAGAATTGGGTTTTCTGCAAAATTGGTTTCTTTTGTAAGGGTTACGGTTTTACCATTTTCAGCTACTGTTCTACCTCCAGAGGCGTTTTCTCTTATTTCAGCAAGAGTGAGGGTATAAGAATCCCGTCCAATTAGACCCTGGTAATTATTGATATCTAGAGAGACTCCGTCAATTTCTGTAAAGAGATCCCCTCTTTTAATATCAGTGTTGGCAGCAGGTGAATTGGCTGCAATATAGCGAACATAGCCAAAAATATTGTCTGAATTTGCAAAACGAACAAGCTGAAAGTTTAAACCATTACTCTTACTCACTCCAGAAAAACTGTTTTCTAAAGCAACATAATCATCAGTTAAAAAACTGAAGCGATCATCCTGAGTAACAAGATCATCATAATAAAAATCTTCGGGGTCTGGATTCTCTGAAAGATATTCAACGTAAACCGGGAGTGATGTAAAATAATCATCTGCCAATTCAGGGATATCTGATTTATACAGGTAGTACACATTCATCGCCTGGTACATAAAATCCTGAACCGGGAAATCTTCCCGAGTAAGAGCAGGGATTTCTTCTTCCGGGGTTTCCTCAACAACTGGTGGGGTATCATCATCTTTGGAACAGCCTGTAAAAACAAGCAGGCCCAGGAGTAGGAATACTAAATTCTTTTTCATAGTCATACTTAAGGGTTTATTTATTGATGTTTCGCAAGGCTTCCGGCAGATTTTCAATATACATACGCTGAAAGTCAATGCTTTGGTTTTCAACCGACTTAAAAGGTTCAACTTTTGTGCCACTTCTTGATTTACCGGCGTGACTTCGGCCCAGGATTTGATCGAGGGCTAAGCTGAGCAGCGGTTCTTCAGGCTCGCCCAGTGTGCCAAGATTAGTTAAATCTTCCCGTAATTCAAAATCAGGTACTATTCCCGAAGGCGGACCTACCGTGCCTGCAGAATTTTCATACGTATACACTAAAGGCTGAATGGCATAAAAATGTCGTGGATTTAAGCTCCGGTCATTTCGGCTAAAATCATCGGAGTCGTAAAGGGTTATGGATGCCTGAAATTTACCAACAGTAGTGGTGCCCACAGTATTTACATCAATATAAGGCCTTAAGCCAATAATGGTGAGTTCACTGGCCGAGGCGGTGCTACCGGTTCCTATTACAAAAAGTCGTGTGAGATTAAGACTGTTAATAGCATTGCCATTTGAAATGGTGTTGTCAAAACGGTCAATCAAGGATTCGGGATCATCAGATTCTAAAAAAGCCTGTATTTCAGGATTCCAGCGTTGTTTAGTGATGATCTCCCCGTTAAATTGGCCGGTGATCATCGAAGTGAGATCAATAGCAGTTTCTACCGAGCCGCCACCGTTATAGCGCAGGTCAAGCACTAAATCTTCAATCCCATCGGTTTGAAACTGCGCAAAGGCATTATTAAGTTGCACGTCAAAATTTCGCCGGTAGGCATTATACATCAGATACCCAATTTTTCGGTTGTTGACGGTTAAAGTTTTGGCTATAAAAACCGGGTTTTCGGTGTATTCTACCTGAGTGAGGTCAATGCTTTCTCCCGTAGGTTGCAAATCGTCATTGGCATCAAATTCGGCTAACTCAATGCTGAACCTATCCAGATTGAGTAATGCACGGGAACGTGCGCTAAGCGAATAGGTGCCATCAACGTTTGCAGTTGTGGTCAATCGCTCTCCATTAATGCTGTTAAAGAGCATTCCGCGTTCTACTCCGGCTGCAGAGGCAGGAGTGTCGGGCAGGACATAACGCACCCAGGCAAAAGCAAAATTAGGATCGTTGCGATCTAAAGATAAACCGTATTCAATTCCAGAGGTTTTTGAAATCCCTGCAAAACTACGTTCGAGTTCGCGGTAATCGTCGGTTATAAAACTAAACCGGTCTACATCAGCTACAAGTCCGTTATAGAAAAAATTTTCGGGCCTATCAAAAGCGTTTAAAAAATCAGTGCGCTCATCACGTGACTGAAAAAAGTCATTGGCGAGTTCAGGTACTTCAGGTTTATACAGGTAGTACAGTTGCATCCCGTCGTAGATAAAATTTTTAATTTCCAGAGCTGAAATGGGTCCGAGCTCATCATCCCGATCTGTACTGCACGACCAGGTAAACAGCACTACGAGAATGAGACTGATGTTAAAGAGGGTTTTTTTCATAGCTACCGAAAATTTTAATAGCGCTAAATTTAAAGGATTATTGTTTGAAACGATGATGATGTAACAAAATTTATGTTGAGTCGTCATCCTTGTAACTAACCGAAAGAAGAGATGAACCAAAAGGAATTTTTAGCACACGTGACTCCCGTACAGGACCGGCTGTACCGCCTGGCAAAGCGGTTGCTGGTTTCTGAAGATGAGGCGCAGGATGCTACACAGGAGGTTCTCATAAAACTATGGTCGTATCGTAAAAAGTTTAAAAAGCTTAAAAGTGTCGAAGCTTTCGCAGTAACCATAACCAAGAATCACTGTTATGATAAATTAAAGCTGAAAAGCAGCAGCAACTTACAACTGGTACATACGAATTATGAGGATGAGCATTACAATACGGTAAAGCATACCGAAAATCAGGATAGCGTAAACTGGGTATTGAAATTGATGAATGAATTACCCGAGCAGCAACGACTGATTTTGCATATGCGCGACATTGAGCAATACAGTAATAGTGAGATTGCCGAGGAATTGAATCTTAATGAAACAGCGGTGCGTGTGACGCTTTCGAGAGCCCGAAAAACCATACGCGAAGAATTGCTAAAAAAACACAACTATGGAATTAGATAGAATAGAACACCTGCTCCAGCTTTATTTTGAAGGGGAGACTTCACTGGAGCAGGAAGCTCAGTTGCAAAACTACTTTACTAGTGACAAGGTAGCCCCGCATCTGGAAGAATACAAACCCCTGTTTGCAGCTTTTGCAGTTGCCCGGGAAGGTAGTTTTAACCGAACCTTAGAACTGCCCGAAGATAAACCCAGACGCTACTGGATACCTATCGCGGCCAGTATTTTACTCTGTGTAGGACTGTTTTTGACTTTTAATAAGCAATCCGGTACAGAGCAGGATTTGGGCACCTATAAAGACCCGGAAGTAGCCGCTTTAAAAACCAAACAGGCCCTGTTTATGATGGGGAACTTTGTAAACAAGAGTACCGGTAACCTCAATAAGCTCAATACTTTTGAGGAAACCACCAATGAAATTTTAAAATAATCTAAAATCAAAAAACGATGAGAAAATTAGTAATGACAGTCCTTTTGGTAAGCGTGAGCCTTACCGGTTTTTCACAGAACTTTGAAAAGTTTGAAGATATGAAAGACGTAACCTCAATGGTTATGAATCAAAAAATGTTCAAACTTCTGGGCAAAATGGATCTGGACTCTAAAGATCCGGAGATGAAAAACTACATCAATATGGTTAACAGTCTTGAAGATATTCAGGTTTTTACAACCAAAAATCCTTCTGCAGCCAGTATGATGAAAAGTGAATTTAATGCCTACAAGACATCACAAAAATTAGAGCAATTGATGCGCGTGAAGGATGACGGTAAAAATGTGAATTTTTATTATAAACCCGGGAAGAGCGATGATTTTGTAAGCGAGTTCCTGATGTTTTTAAACGGCTCCGGGAGTGATGAAGATACGGTTATTATAAAAATTACCGGAGATATTGACCTTAAGGAAATAGGTAAAATTGCAAGCAGTATCAATTTTAAGGGCAGCGAAGAGCTTAAAAACGTAAAAGTAAACTAAGATGAAATTTGTAAAATTAACTGTTCTGGCTCTTGCTTTTCTAAGCCTGATGAGTTGTAACAACGAGCAGTCACTTCAGGAATATTATGTAGATAGTAAGCAAAACGACAATTTTATTATGCTTGATGTTCCTACAAGCCTTATTGCACCTGCCAGTGAAAAGCTATCTGCAGACCAGCAAAAGGTGGTAAAGTCAGTTAAGAAAATCAACCTTCTGGCTTATTCTTTGAAGGATACCGGTTTTTATAATTCCGAAACGGCTAAGCTCAAAGATATCCTGAAAAACGATGATTATGATGAGCTTATGAAAGTGGGCAATACCGAGCAACGGATGCGTATTTTTATCAAAGGAGACGAAGACGCTATCGACGAAGTAGTGGTTTTTGCACAGGATGAAAATAAAGGTTTTGTACTGGCCCGGGTTTTAGGCGAAGATATGAATGTTGCCGATATGGTTCGTTTCGCCGAAACGATGGATACCAGCAGCGCAACGCTTAACACCGGAAGCTTTGAAGGTATTATGGATGTTTTTAAATAAAATCAAATACCAGTGAACTAAAAGAGGGCAATCGCCCTCTTTTTTTGTACCATTCTTACCGTAATCCATATCCTTTGAGATCATTTAAACCCTTGTAAAGTCGTAATTTTGTAGTTCTAATACGGAGCTATGAATAAAGGTATTTATATTGCCACTTTAGAACCTAATAGCGGTAAGTCAATCGTTTCTTTGGGGCTTATGCGGACTTTACTTGGTAAAACTGCTAAAGTGGGTTACTTCAGGCCGGTGATAGACGACAGCAAGGCCGAAGCAAAGGACAATCACATCACTACAGTCCTCTCTTTTTTTGACATCAATCTGGATTACGAAGATGCCTTTGCCTTTACTACCAGCCAACTTATAAAAAAACGCAATACCGGGAAGCCCGGGGAAATCCTGGATACGATTATTACCAAATACAAAAATCTTGAAGACCGCTTCGATTTTGTGTTAGTTGAAGGTTCTGATTTTACGGGTGAAGGGAGCGTTTTTGAGTTTGATACCAATGTACTGATCGCTAAAAACCTGGGACTTCCGGTAATTTTAGTGGGTAGCGGTGTGGGTAAAACCAAAGAGGAACTGCTGGGAAGCCTGCAAATTGCCTATACGTCATTTACAAATCGGGATGTATCTGTCATGGCCGTGGTGGCTAATAAAGTGCAGCCGGAAAACCTGCAGATAGCCAAAAAGGGGCTGAGTGATTTTCTGCCTGACTCTGTTGAGGTTTTTGCCATTCCATATACCGAAAAACTGGCGCATCCCACGATTAAGGAAATTGTTGAAGAACTGGACGGTAAGGTGCTGTTTGGAAACGAATTCCTGGACAATCAGACCGGGAATTATGGAGTAGGAGCAATGCAGTTGCGCAATTATCTTACCCATCTCAAACAGGATAGTTTGGTAATTACTCCGGGAGATCGTGCAGACATCATCTTGGGTGCCTTACAAGCCAATATTTCGACAAATTATCCCCGCATAAGCGGAATAATACTAACCGGTGGCCTGCTTCCCGAAGAGCCTATCTTAAAACTGATAGAAGGTCTTTCTCAGATTGTACCTATCGTTTCGGTAAATGACGGTACCTTTTCGGTTACTAATAGGGTAGGAAACATCAAGTCGCAGATTTACGCCACCAGTAAATCAAAAATTGAAACTTCACTTAATGTGTTTGAACGCGAAGTTTCGTTTGACCAGCTCATTGAGCGCTTAATCAATTTACAACCTAAGGGAATCACGCCTCGTATGTTTCAGTATGGGTTGATGAAGCGGGCTTCTACTTCTAAAAAACACATCGTGCTGCCGGAAGGGACCGATCCACGTATTTTAAATGCGGCGGTTCAGCTGGTAGAATTAGATATTGTACAAATCACCTTGCTGGGCGAACTTGATAAGATTAAAGAAAAAGCCGTACAGCACAGCATTCCGCTTAATCTAGAGAAAATTTCGGTGATCAACCCGGTAGATTCTGAGCATTTTGAAGATTACGTACGCACCTTTTACGAGCTGCGAAAACATAAAAATGTGAATATGGACATTGCCCGCGACTGGATGGCCGATGTTTCCTATTACGGTACGATGATGATTTATAAAGGTCATGCAGACGGGATGGTGAGCGGCGCGGCGCATACCACGGCGCATACCATCAAACCAGCGCTTCAGTTTATCAAGACCAAGCCTGGTGTTTCGGTGGTTTCTTCCGTGTTTTTTATGTGCCTCGAAGACCGGGTTTCGGTGTTCGGAGATTGTGCCATTAACCCGAACCCTTCTGCCAATGAACTCGCAGAAATCGCTATTTCTTCCGCAGAGAGCAGTCTCGCTTTCGGCATAGAGCCCAAAATCGCAATGCTTTCCTATTCTTCAGGAACCAGTGGAACAGGCGAAGATGTGGATCGCGTGCGGGAAGCAACCGAAATTGTAAAATCAAAACGCCCCGATTTAAAAATAGAAGGTCCCATTCAATATGATGCGGCGGTAGATGCGGCCATAGGTAAGAGCAAATTACCCGATTCTGAAGTTGCCGGTCAGGCCAGTGTTTTGATTTTTCCCGACCTGAATACCGGGAACAATACGTACAAAGCCGTGCAGCGGGAAACAGGAGCACTTGCCATTGGGCCTATGCTGCAAGGATTAAACAAACCGGTAAACGACCTGAGCCGCGGGTGCACGGTAGAAGATATATTTAATACGGTAATCATCACGGCCATTCAGGCTCAGGGGATTTAATACGCAAAGCGAAAAATACAGTTCAATGAACATACTTGTGATCAACAGTGGAAGCTCTTCGATAAAATTTCAACTTATACATATGCCCGCCGCCCGGGTTTTGGCATCAGGTATGGTCGAACGTATCGGGATTTCCGGCGGAAGCATTCAGTATAAATCGGATCGCGGATCAGTAAAAGAGGAGCGTGATTTTGAGAACCACAGCGCCGGTCTTAAAAGTATTGCTGCCATGCTGATGAATCCGCAATCCGGGGTTATTGACAGTGCCGATGAGGTAGAGGCTGTAGGGCATCGCGTAGTTCACGGGGGGCAGAAGTTTACTGAAACCACCCGTGTTACCGAAGAAGTAAAAGCGAATATCAAACGGCTTTTTTCGCTTGCTCCGCTTCATAACCCTGCAAATCTAACCGGGATTGAAGTGGCTGAAGACCTGTTTCCAAATGCCGAACAGGTTTGTGTATTTGATACCGCTTTTTTCAGCAGCATACCACAAAAGGCTTATCAGTATGCTATTCCGCAGCAATTTTTAACGGAAGAGAACATTCGTTTATACGGTTTTCACGGGACCAGCCATAAATATGTGAGTGCTAAGGCCTGTGCTTATTTAGATTCAGATAACCTGAAACTTATCAGTATTCATTTGGGTAATGGCTGTAGCATAACCGCGATTAAGAATGGAAAGCCTATAGACACCTCTTTAGGTTTTGGTCCTGCAAACGGACTGGTGATGGGGACCCGGGCGGGTGATATCGATCAAAGTGTGGTTTTTTATATGCAGCAACAATTGGGCTATACCGCAGAAGAAGTAAGTACTATTTTAAACAAGGAAAGCGGCATGCTGGGCCTTACCGGATATAGCGATTTACGTGATATTGAAGCAAAAGCAGAAGCCGGAGATCTTCAATGTAAACTGGCACTGGAGCTGAATGCTTACCGTATTCGGAAATACATAGGTGCCTATACTGCTGCGCTAAATGGAGTGGATGCACTGATTTTCACGGCCGGGATTGGCGAAAATAGCAGCACCATCCGTCAAAAGGTCTGTGAGCAGCTTGATTTTTTTGGAATTCAGCTTAATGAACAGGAAAACAGCGCACGCAAAAATGGGATTCGGGAAATTCAGTCTGAACATTCCAAAGTGAAAGTCCTGGTCATCCCAACTAACGAAGAATTGGAAATCGCCAATCAAGTTTATGAACTGGTAGAATCCTGACTAATGGATACTATCAGCGCCCTGTATTAAGGTTAATGGCTTACGCTAAACGTTGATATACTTTGAGATTTATAGTTCCTGGGCGCGCTCTGCGTTGTCTGATTGCGGAGGTTGCGTACCGCTCGCTTTACCTTTAAGCAGATTGAATAGCAATATTCCAAAAATCACCGCTAAACCCATTAGTATTTCCGGGCGCTTAAGCATATTAAGCAAACCGGTAATTGCAATACAACTGTAGAGCAAAATAACCAGAAACAGGTTTAGCGAAAACTTCTTTTGCATTTTAAATCCCTGTATAATTTGAAGGGGTAACCGCTTTCAATTCGCTTTTAATAGCATCAGTCACCTCAAGTGTATCTATAAAATTATGCATCGACTTTTCAGTGATGGCTTCATTGGTGCGGGTAAGTCCTTTTAAAGCTTCGTAAGGGTTCGCATAGCCTTCCCTTCTTAAAATCGTCTGAATCGCTTCTGCAACAACAGCCCAGTTATTTTCCAGATCCTGATCAAACTTACTTTCGTTCAAAAGCAATTTGTTTAGGCCTTTCAAGGTACTTTGCAGACCAATAAGCGTGTGACCAAAAGGCACACCGATATTACGTAAAACCGTGCTGTCTGTAAGATCACGCTGCAGTCGTGAAACAGGTAATTTGGATGACAGATGTTCAAACAATGCGTTAGCGATACCCAGATTTCCTTCACTGTTTTCAAAGTCAATGGGATTTACTTTATGCGGCATCGCCGAAGAGCCCACTTCGCCCGCTTTGATTTTTTGCTTGAAATAATCCATCGAAATGTAACTCCAAAAATCGCGGTTAAGATCGAGTAATATCGTGTTGATGCGTTTCATATTGTCGAAAAGCGCAGCCATATGATCGTAATGCTCTATCTGTGTGGTAGGGAAGGAATGGTGTAACTTTAAAGTTCCGTTTACAAAAGATTTTCCAAATTTCTTCCAGTCAATCTCTGGGTAAGCAACGTGATGAGCATTAAAATTCCCGGTGGCCCCACCAAATTTTGCAGCATTGGGAATTCCTTTTAAAAGCTTAACCTGTTCTTCGATACGTACAATAAATACTTCAATTTCTTTACCCAAACGTGTAGGTGAAGCCGGCTGGCCGTGGGTACGGGCGAGCATGGAAACACTTTCCCACTCATCTGCCAGTTGTTTCAGATGATCTACCACTTCAAGAAGTTCGGTGAGATAGACATGACTTACCGCGTCTTTCAGACTTAATGGGATCGCTGTATTGTTGATGTCCTGTGAGGTCAGCCCAAAGTGTATAAATTCTTTCGATTTATGGAGCCCTAAAGCATCAAAACGCTCTTTTATAAAATATTCAACTGCTTTAACGTCATGGTTGGTGATGCTTTCAATTTCTTTTACTTTTTGGGCGTCTTCCAGCGTAAAGTCTTCATAGATGCCCCGTAGTTTACAATAGTTTTCTTTGGGAAAGTCGGCCAACTGGGGCAGGGGAATTTCACAAAGGGCAATAAAATATTCGATTTCTACTTTAACACGGTATTTTATAAGCGCTTTTTCAGAAAAAAATGCGGAAAGCGCAATGGTTTTACTGGCGTATCTGCCGTCAATAGGGGAGACTGCTTCTAGTGAAGATAAAGACATAATTGCTTTTTGGATTTAAAAGCGCAAAGATACACAGCCAGAGGCGGTCAACAAGCAAGAAATAGTGATAAACTTACTTTTTTAGCTTTTTAAGCAGGTGTTTGGCCCGCGCCTGAAACGCAGGACTTGCATCCGGGAATTGTAATTCCAGTTGGGCAAGCAACTCCATTTTGATCCAACTTTCGGTATTTCTCAGATTGAAGATGCATTGCATCGCAAAAGCTTTAACGGCTACTTTTTCATCGCTTATGAGCCAGTCAAAGGCCTGGGCAACGAGCAGTTTGGATTCTTCCGGTTTTAGCGGGAAGTTATTTTTGAGATGAGCTTCAGAAATAAGTTCGAATATTTTCGCAAAAATGCGTTTTTCGGTATGTCCCCTTAATTTACCGAAGGCTTCAAAAAATAGACTTTTATATGGGCGAAGCATTCCAATATTTGTTCGAAGGGCCTGATCTACAGCGTAGGCAGAGTTGGTAATCAGTTCCGGATTGGAAGAATTATTAATGAAGTACAGGGAATATTCCAGTAACTGCGGATGCAAGACTATTTGTTTACCGGCACTCTGGCGATCTTTAAGCCGTGCGGTTATTTTTAAAATTTCGTGACACCAGTCTTCTTCAGTCATTGGGATTTAGTATTTTTCTCCTTCTAAAAATACTATTTATGATTTGGATAAAGCGCTTTTTGATTTTGGCATTGGTGGCACTAATTGTAACTCAATTTATACCTGTTGAAAAAAACGAAGGTGGCTATGAGTCCCTTCAACCTTTTTTACAAGAGACCAAACCTTCAGATGAGGTCGCTACTATTTTAAAAACCGCCTGCTACGACTGTCACAGCAATCAAACGGATTACCCATGGTATTCCAATTTAGCTCCTGCGAGTTTTTTCCTTGCAGATCATATAGAAGAAGGAAAAGGACATCTCAATTTTGCCAATTGGGAAAGTTATCCCGCAAAGCGAAAAGACCACAAACTCGATGAATTAATCGAGGAGGTAGAACATGGCGAGATGCCTTTAGAATCATATACCCTCATTCACGGCGATGCGCAATTATCTGCTGAGCAAACCGAAGCTTTAATCAACTGGGCAAAAGCTGCTCGACTTAACTATTCAGCAACTGTTCAACCACAATAGGCACCCCTGCCGAGGCTTTTTCTGCAATCACGGTGAGATTTCTGCGTGAAGCGATATTGGGTTTTGGGTCTATAAAAAATACCTGTGTTTCCGGCCGGGCATATTGAATTAAACTTGCTGCGGGATAAACCTGCATAGAAGTACCTACAATGATAATGTAATCTGCCTGGGCGGTGAGTTGGATAGCGGGCTCCAGCAGTGGAACCATTTCGCCAAACCAAACAATGTGTGGTCTAAGTTGGCTTCCCTTTGCGCAAAGATTTCCCTCGCAAATATCCTCTTGCCATTCTATGATTAGACTTTCATCAGCAGTACTGCGTGCCTTTAGGAGTTCCCCATGAAGGTGAATCACGCTGGAGCTGCCGGCCCGTTCGTGCAGGTCATCAACATTCTGAGTAATTACGGTAACTTCAAACTGATTTTCAAGTTTTACCAGTGCTTTATGGGCTATATTAGGTTCAACATGCTTTAATTGGCGCCGCCGCTGGTTGTAAAAGTCGAGAACCCGTGTTTTGTTTTTAGACCAGCCTTCTGGACTTGCAACTTCCATCACATCATGTCCTTCCCACAGACCATTTGAATCTCTGAATGTTTTTAAGCCGCTTTCGGCACTGATTCCGGCACCGGATAAAATGACTATTCTTTTTTGCATTTATTTTAATCTTATAAAATTTTAATCACACAACTTTGCAGAAAAGTACAAGCAAAGTAGTTTTTATATGAACGATTCCAAAATTAATTATCTCGAAAGCTTTCTCACCCCCCGCAGAAAACAACTTTTTGAGCAGGTGATCGCGCAACGCACGCGCTTCTTAACAGTTGCGATTGAAGACGTGGGGCATCTGCATAATACCAGTGCAGTCATACGCAGTTGTGATGCTTTTGGCGTTCAGGATGTGCGCGTGATAGAAGAATTAAAAGGTAAACGCATAGACCGGGAGATTGCAATGGGCGCACAAAAATGGACTTCGATACACCGTTATGATTCTACTAAAACCGCGCTGGCTGGTTTGAAGTCTAAAGGCTATCAAATTGTTGCTACCACCCCGCATCACACAGCGCATAAGCTTGAAGATTTTAAATTTGAAAAACCAACAGCCTTGTTTTTCGGAAGTGAAAAAGACGGGCTTACCGATACCGTGATTGAAGCAGCAGATGCATATATTTATATTCCAACTTATGGCTTTACGCAGAGTCTGAATATTTCAGTCTGTGCTGCCATTTTGCTTCAGGAACTTACCCAGCGATTACGTAATTCGCAGCTCGACTGGAAACTCAAACCCAAAGACATTTTAAAAGTGAAAGAATTATGGCTCAAGCGTAATCTTAAAGATTATGATGCCTTGTTGAATCAATATTCTAAAATCTGATTATGAATTTAATAGACTGGATTGGAGCGATCGGTACCTTTCAGATATTGCTAGCGTACGTTTTGCAGGTTACAAATGTTCTTAAGAAGAACAGCTTTATTTTTATATTACTGAATACCATTGGAGCCGCAATGGCCTGCACGGCAAGCATTTTACTTAATTATATTCCCTTTGTGGTTCTTGAAGCGGTTTGGACTCTGGTTTCTTTAGGTTCGCTGGTAGTTTATTTCCGGGATAAGATAAAAGGAGGCTCTAGAACATAAAAAAAGCTTTCGGAGAGAAAGCTTTTTTAGTTTTCAATACTGAATTTATCGGTCCCTGTTCAATACTTTATATTCTTCGTAGCAGCTGCTCAACGCATCCAGAATCTGGAGATCGTTTGCGGTTTTTACAAAACTTTCCGAATAATCACACCTGCTTAAAATCGCTTCAATGTCTTCTTTTGGTACCTGAAGTAAGGCGGTTAGCGTCTCGCGATCAAATTTAGTTATCAGCAGGTTTCTGATGTTATCGTCTTCTTTCATCTTACGAAGTTTTCGCATTTGCGAACTTTTATTTGAGAAGACTTTATTGAGAAAATCTGCCGGATTAAAAATAGCACTCAGCACTTTGTTGATCGCGCCTGGCTGCGAATCTCCTGCTTCATATGCGGTATTTAAACCGGAAATACTATAGCGCACATTCTTATAAACCGGTACATTCTTCGCATCAATTTCGAGATAACCGGTAAGCTCTACATCCTTAACTACCACTTCTTCCAGAGCGATACCACTTTCCGTCATCTTTACTTTGACATCTCCAAAACGTTTCCAGTCATTAGTTACCCGAACCTGAAGGCTTTTAAAACCCAAAAAGGAAAAAAACAAAGTGTCATTTACCTGAGCTCTTAGGCGGAAGGTACCTTCCGCATTGGTTGTAGTACCCCGTACGGTATTGAGGTTTATAATATTAACCCCTTCAAGAGGTTCGTCAGTTGAGGAATTGAGTACCGTACCTACTATAAATTCGTCGTTTTCACCTTCGGTTTCTGAAAGCACGGTTTCCTGTGCCGAAAGCATTAACGGAGTTATAAAAAGTATCAGTAATAAGAGCTTTTTCATATTGGAAGCCAATTTATAGAAAGAGACGGAAAAATCATACCAAAAGTGACAATTCCGTCTCATTTAATTAAAAATTAGCGGTTGCGGCGTCTGCGCTTTCCAGAAAACGGACTCTTATTTTCTTTAGGTCCGTCTGGTTTACGCTTGCCTTTGCGTTCGCCACCACCACTACGGCGTTCTTTTTTACCGGAAGCTCCTTTTTTTCTAAAACCTCCATCATTAAAATCATCGCGTTTTTTACCTCCCCTGCGGTCTGCTCGTTTGCGTTTACCATTACCGCCACCGCCGCGAGTGTCTTTAGTTACTTCCACATGAATCTGTCTCCCCTGAAGTTTAAAGTCTTCAAATAGTGCCAAGATGGTGTCTTTATTATCGGTATCGGTATTGAAAAAGGAGAACGAGTCTTTGCAATCTACTTTATAAATGCCTTCACCTAAACCGGTAGCATCCTTTAAAAAGTCTTTGAGGCTCATCCAGTCAAAACCGTCTTTGCTACCAACATTTATGAAATAACGGGTAGATTCGCCAGATTCCTCCATAATATCTGCCTTTACGGCAATATTAAGATCTTTGGTTTTCTGATAATAATTGAAAAAACGGGTAAATTCAACTGAAAATACCTTTTTGATCAGTTCTTCACGGCTCAAACCTTCGAGCACCTCATTGATGCTGTACAAATACGGATTAATTTCCTCGTTAATCTTTGTATTTCGAATGTCATTAGCCAGGTGCATCAGTTGCACTTCGCATATTTCCATTCCGGTAGGAATGTCTTTTTGTACAAATTGCTTGTTGATGATTTTTTCGAGCGTGCGTATTTTACGCAGTTCGCTTTTCGAAACAATCACCATCGAAATACCGGTTTTACCGGCACGACCGGTACGCCCGCTTCGGTGGGTGTAAGTTTCAATTTCATCAGGTAACTGGTAGTTGATCACGTGGGTGATATCGTCTACGTCAATCCCCCGTGCAGCCACATCGGTTGCTACAAGCATCTGAATTTGTCGCGCCCGGAAGCTTTTCATCACCAGATCACGCTGATTTTGACTCAAATCTCCGTGTAGAGCTGATGCATTGTAACCATCTTCAATTAATTGCTCGGCGACTTTCTGAGTATCGCGCTTGGTACGGCAAAACACTACCGAGAAAATCTCAGGATTCGCATCTGCAAGTCGTTTCAGCGCCTGATAGCGATCGCGGGCATTGACCATGTAATATTCGTGAGAAACACTGTCTGCACCTTCGTTTTTGGTTCCTACTGTAATTTCAATAGGTTTTTTCATAAACTGCTGGGCAATACGCGCAACTTCTTTGGGCATTGTGGCCGAAAAAAGCCAGGTTTGCTTGCCCTGTGGTGTATCGGCCAGAATGTTTGTGATGTCTTCGTAAAAGCCCATGTTGAGCATTTCATCGGCTTCGTCCAGTACACAATAATCAATACCACTAATGTCAACCATATTGCGGCGCATCATATCCTGCATACGCCCGGGAGTAGCTACAATAATTTGGGCACCACGCGAAATCTGGCGTGCCTGTTCCTGAATGTTAGCTCCACCGTAAACCGCCACGGTATTTAGGCCTTTAACGTATTTGGAATAGTTCTTAAGTTCATTGGTAATCTGCAAACACAATTCGCGGGTGGGAGAAAGAATCAATCCCTGAGTATTGCGGTTGTTTGCATCTACTTTTTGAATAAGCGGAAAACCAAATGCGGCAGTTTTACCGGTTCCTGTTTGTGCGAGTGCGACTACGTCTGTCGACTCTTTTAGTAGGACCGGGATGGCTTTCTCCTGAACGTCTGAAGGTTCTGTAAATCCCATGTCGGTTACAGCCTGCAAAATAGCCTCATTAAGTCCTAACGCTTTAAATGTATTCATATATAAAAATTATCTTAAATCATCGTCGATTTAAGAGGGCGCAAAGATACAGTTAATTAGCTTACTATTTAGGTTGTGGCTTTGGTAATTTAAAGGCTTATAAATCAATTTTTTAGAATCTTAAAAATTCCAAAAATTTGGAATACATTTTAGTTCCGGTTCAGCTGAAGTGCAATTTAGAAGCAGTAGCTTATCATTCTTGCCACGCCCCGAAGCAATTCAGGATGTGAGCTTATTGAGATAGGCTAACAGCTTTTGGGTAGCTCTCCCGCGGTGACCTATGTCGTTCTTTTCGGCAAGGGGCATTTGGGCAAAAGTTACTTCATAACCTTCCGGCATAAAAACAGGATCGTACCCAAAACCGCCATCGCCCTGCGGGGTTTCGGTAATGGCTCCTTTACAAATACCTTCAAAACGCAGTTCTTCATCTCCCAGACTAAGCGCAATCACCGTTTTGAACTGGGCTTTTCGGTTTTCTTTATCCTTAAGATTCTGTAGTAGTTTTTCGGTATTCGCAGTTGCACTTTTAGCTTTACCTGCATAACGCGCGCTGTACACTCCCGGCTGTCCGTCAAGCGCCTCAACCTCAAGCCCGGTATCATCGGCAAAGCAATCATAACCGTACTTCTGTTTCACATAACGGACTTTAATAAGAGCGTTGCCTTCAATGGTGTCAGCATCTTCAATAATTTCTTCGGTACAACCTATATCGGTAAGGCTTTTTAATTGAATATGCTCTGGCATCAACGCCTGAATTTCTTTAAGTTTATTCGCATTATGAGTGGCAAAAACGAGTGTCATAGCTAGAATTTAGACTGGCAAGTTATTAATAATTGGAGAATGGCTGAAGCTGTAATTATTTAAAAGCGCTCTAAAATTAGCTTCTATATTGAATGCAATGCTTTTATACGGTAATTTAGTTTTATGCAAGACGAAATACATTACGCCAGGCGCAGTGGCTGGCTTCGGGCTGCTGTTTTAGGAGCAAACGACGGGATTCTTTCAACGGCGAGCCTCGTAATCGGCGTGGCAGCAGCCAGTTCAACCCGCGAACCCATTATCCTGGCCGGAGTGGCCGGTATTGTTGCAGGAGCTTTATCGATGGCCGCAGGGGAGTACGTGTCGGTGAGTTCGCAAAGTGATATTGAAAAAGCCGATCTCAAACGGGAAGAAGAAGAACTCGCCACTATGCCCGAAGCTGAATTACACGAACTCAAGGAAATTTATATACAGCGCGGCCTGAGGGAAGATACGGCTCTTGAAGTGGCCAAACAGCTCACGGCTCACAACGCGCTTGAGGCTCACGCCCGTGACGAACTCGGTATGCACGAGATTACGCAGGCCAGGCCTTTGCAGGCAGCTCTAAGTAGCGGGGCAGCCTTTACCGTCGGAGGGGCTTTACCGGTTTTGGTTGCGTTTTTAGCACCTGTGAATGCGATGGAATACGTGCAATACGCGGCTGCCATTTTGTTTTTGATTGTTCTGGGAGCTACGGCGGCGCGTACCGGAGGTTCAAAAATGAGTACCGCGGTACTGCGTATTACCATTTGGGGTACACTCGCGATGGTTGCCAGTGCGCTTATAGGTCATCTTTTTGGAGTGAATGTGGCTTAGCATTTATACTTATTGGAATTGACCGGTATTTAAGACCGAAGCTTTACCCGCAAAGTTCTATCTTTAATTCTTTAGATGGATTTGTAATATGACACATGAGTTTCTAGAAATTCTAAACCGGGCGAAACAATATAAAGTAGAGGGTATTTCCTGTGTTTTGGCTACTGTGGTGGCCCTCGACGGGTCGTCATACCGTAAACCCGGCGTGCGTATGCTTATTGGCGAAGACGGCAGTCGTACCGGAGCGGTGAGTGGGGGTTGTGTGGAGAAAGAGGTGGTACGCCGAGCAGAATCTGTTTTTAAGACCGGAAAGCCAAAGGTGATGACCTACGATGGCAGGTACAGATTGGGCTGCGAAGGAGTATTGTATGTGTTGCTTGAACTTTTTGAGGTCTCGACAGATTTGGTTTCGACCTTTGAAAGTATGCTCAGGGAGCGCAAAACTTTTGAAATCTGCAGTTTTTACCAAAAACAAGATGAGGCAACCGGTAATTTGGGTTCGTTTTTGCGCACAGGCGAAAAGTCGCCGATAACCTTTAATGCTTCTTTTAATCTGGATACTACCGGTGAAACTTCACTGTTTTCGCAGCAACTCAACCCAAGATTTAAATTACAGATCATAGGTGGCGAACACGACGCGGTAAAACTTTGCCAGATGGCTGCTTTATTGGGTTGGCAGGTCGAAGTGATTACCTCGATTAACGATCCTAAGAAGCTGGAAGATTTTCCTGGGGCTGAGCGGGTGACGGGCGGGAATGCAGATACTTTTGAAACCGGAAGTCTGGATGCTGAAACTGCGGTGGTGCTTATGACCCACAATTATGCCCAGGATTTGCAATATTTGGTCAGGCTTAAAGAAGAACGCTTTGCATACCTGGGGATTTTGGGTTCCACGCGGCGGCGCGAAAATTTAAAAAATGAGTTGTTTGACTATGTTCCAGATCTGGATTTAGATTTTTTAGACCAAATTCACAGTCCGGCGGGGCTTGATATTGGTTCGGTGACTCCTGCAGAAATCGCACTGTCTGTACTTTCCGAAATTTTAGCAGTAACCCGCAACCGGGATGCCAGACCGCTTAAAGCAATCACCGGAGCTATTAATGCCAACACAAATGGGTAAGATCGCAATCCTCATTTTAGCAGCGGGAAACGCTTCGAGAATGGGAAAAATTAAGCAATTGCTTTCGTATAAAAATTCTACATTACTCGGTTATGCTGTTGAGGAGGCTTTGCAAACTTCTGCAGATGCGGTGTATGCTGTGCTGGGAGCAAATTCTAAAACAATTAGAACGGAAATTAAGGCAAATATTAAATGGATCTTTAATGCCGATTGGCAACTGGGGATGGGTACCAGCATCTCAAAAGGTATTTCGGTTATTGCCGAAGCCGGTTACGAAGGAGTGCTCATTATGCTTGCTGATCAACCTAAAATTGATCATCTTTTTTTAAATGCTTTAATGGCAGAAGAAGCAAAGAATCCTGCTGCCATTATTGCTTCAGATTATGGAAATAAAAATGGAGTCCCTGCTTTTTTTCCTAAATTATATTTCGACCAACTTAAAAAACTGAATACCGATCAGGGTGCCCGAGAGCTTCTTAACGGAGGTAGCATTGAAGTGATTGGTGTGCCGGCAAAAGAGTATATTGAGGATATAGATACTCCTGCAGATTACAAGCGTTTGCTGAAAAATTAAGTTACTTTAGCACTTTCAACCGCTCAAAACCAATTAAAATGACATCCGATCAGGAAAAGAAGCAAGCCGCATTGGAAGCGGTAAAATACATTAAAAACAATATGGTTGTAGGTCTGGGCACCGGCTCAACCGCAAAACATATGATCGAAGCTGTGGGTCAGATGGTAGCAGATGGTATGAAGCTTACCTGTGTACCTTCTTCTGATGCAACCGAAAAGCTCGCCAAAGAATTAGGAATTAAAATCGTAGAACTTCACGAGGTAGACCATATCGATGTCACTATTGATGGCGCCGATGAGTTTGACGGAGATTTTCAGTTAATTAAAGGCGGTGGTGGCGCTTTGCTACGCGAAAAGATTCTGGCGTGGAATACCAAATTCAACATCATCATTGCCGATAGCAGTAAAGATGTGAAGAAACTGGGCGCTTTTAAACTTCCTGTGGAAGTGATTCCGTTTGCTACTAAACAAATAAAGACCTATCTCGAAGCTGAAGGTTTAAAGCCCGTGCAGCGTATGAAAGAAGGAAACGAATACCGTACAGACGAAAACAACAACATTCTGGATATTGATATTTTTGAAGTAGACGACCTTCAGGAACTGGAAATCAAATTGCTGAAAATTCCCGGGGTTGTTGAAACCGGACTTTTCCTTGATAGTACCAGCCTCATCATTGTGGGCAAAGAAGGTGGGCCTGAGGTTAAGGAGCGATCTTAGAGAATAAAAAAATTTCTGTTTGAGCCTGTCGAAGACTATTTGGAAAGCAATAGTTCAAAACTTCAACAAGCTCAGTTTGACAATAGAGCTTACATTTCAAGCAATCTCACTTTGCTAGCCATAAATCTGTTCCAGCAAAGTTGCAACAGCTTTAGGCTTCCTTCCTAATAGATTCTCTAGATCTTTATATTCTGAATTGAATTCGCCCTGAGCAATCCCCAGAGAGAATCCCAGCATCATATTTATGGCATCTTCCGGTACGCCATAGGAAGCCATAGTCGATTTAAAAGTTTCTACATCGGGAGATACATAGTTGATTTCTTCTTCCGTAATAGCGCTCAGGATCTGAGCTATCGCTTTAAAATCAATCGCTTTTGATCCGTCTAACGTATAGATTTTGTTTTGGTGCTGGGCTGCATCTTTCAAAATAAGCGCTCCGGCTTCGGCTAAATCTTCGCGTAATGCAAAGCCTGTCTTACCATCACCCGTAGGTAGAAAGACGGTTTTTGATTGAAGTAAGGTTTCTTTTTTACCTAGAAATAGCGCAATCACTTCTGCATACAGATTATGTCTCAAAATGGTATATGCCATACCCGATTCTTTAAGCCAGGTTTCAGTTTTGATGTGTGCTTCCATTACTGCAGCGACCGGAGAGTTTTCGCTTTCGTCTTTTCTTCCGGCACTGGTGTACACGACATGTTGTACTCCCGCCTGAGTTGCTGCATCTACCACATTCTTATGCTGTACGGTTCTGGAGGCTATATCACTGCCGGAAACAAAATAAAGCACTTCACTATTCTTAAAAGCTTCCGTTAGTTTTTCTCTGTTATCGTAATCGGCAATGCGCAGTTCAAAACCTCTGTTTTTGTATTCCTTTGCCTGATCGCTTGCTGCATCGCGCACCATGACTGCGATTTCAGATGTATTTATAGTTCTGGAAAGGTGGTTAACCACGCTGCTTCCCAAACCTCCGGTTGCTCCTGTAATTAAATAGGTACTCATTGTTTTATATTTTTAGTTATTAACTTACTTTTGGTAAGTCAAAGATACCAGGTATTTGACTTCTGTGGAA
>CAYNMH010000043.1:0-3196 GCA_964398145.1 uncultured Flavimarina sp.
GAAAGGAAAATCCTACCGGAACACCGCAAGAAACAACCCTGATTGTGGAAAACGATCAAATTGTAAAAAAAACTTACGATGACGGAGAAATTGTCACCTATGTTTATGATGATCAAAACAGTTCGTATCTGGGTATATCCCATCTAGAAACTCTCAATCTGATCAGTGTAGATTTTAACGGCTACATCGACAGTGCGGTTAACAATTTACTTACCGCAACTATTTCTGAAAATGGTACTGATTTCGTAGACGAAAAATACGAGTACACGTATGATGAAGCAGGATATCCGCAAACTGCAGAATACTATTTGGAAGGTGAATTAGACTCTAAACTCACATTTGTATATGAAAGTCTCTAAGACTTAAGAAGATTAATCTTCACACATCAAAAAACGAACACGAATCGCTTTCTATGGGAAGCGATTTTTTTTGGTATAATTTTACCCGACTTTTAAGCACCTTTTATTGGGTTGACGAAAACAAAAAAGCTGAACAGATTTGTGTTCAGCTTTTTTATAGGTTGAAATGTATGTTGTATTAAGAAGAAGCTTCCATTGAGGCCTGTACCCCTGCTGAAAGTCTTTTGTAGGTCCCATTTTCGAGACGTTCCCGGATGCTGGAGAACGCATCCAGCGTTTCTTCCACATCCTGAAGCGTATGCGAAGCCGTAGGAATGAGACGCAATAGAATCAATCCTTTCGGAATTACCGGATATACTACAATAGAGCAGAAAATACCGTGGTTCTCACGTAAATCTTTTACCAGTGCCATCGCTTCCGGAATGCTTCCTTTGAGGTAAACCGGTGTTACACAGCTTTGGGTAGTCCCAATATCGAAACCGCGTTTTTTGAGTCCGTTTTGAAGCGCATTTACATTCTCCCAAAGCTTTTCGCGAAGCTCAGGCATAGAACGCAACATATCCAGACGTTTTAAAGCCCCGATTACCAGCTGCATCTGCAGGGACTTGGCAAACATCTGCGAACGCAGGTTGTATTTAAGATAGTCAATGATTTCCTGATCGGCAGCAATAAACGCCCCGGTACTGGCCATAGACTTGGCAAACGTAGCAAAATACACATCGATTTTATCCTGTATGCCCTGCTCCTCACCTGCCCCGGCACCGGTTTTACCCAGGGTACCAAAACCGTGTGCGTCATCTACAAACAGACGGAAATTGTATTTGTCTTTAAGCGCACAGATTTCTTTAAGACGCCCCTGCTCACCACGCATCCCGAATACCCCTTCAGAAATCAGTAAAATACCGCCTCCTGTTTGCTCAGCCAGCTTGGTAGCACGTTGCAGGTTTTTCTCTATACTATCAATATCGTTGTGCTTGTAAGTAAAGCGTTTCCCCATATGCAGGCGCACCCCGTCAATAATACAAGCGTGAGCATCTACATCGTAAACGATAATATCATCTTTAGACACCAGTGCATCAACGGTAGAAACCATACCCTGATATCCAAAATTCAATAAATAAGCGGCTTCTTTATTTACAAAGGCAGCCAGTTCCTTCTGAAGTTGCTCATGTAATGAAGTGTGACCACTCATCATCCGCGCTCCCATAGGGTAAGCCGATCCCCATTCAGCAGCAGCTTCTGCATCTACTTTACGCACCTCGGGATGGTTTGCAAGTCCCAGATAGTCATTAATACTCCAGGTGATTACATCCTTACCGCGGAATTTCATACGGTTTGAAATAGGCCCTTCCAGCTTCGGAAATACAAAATAACCTTCAGCCTGTTCTGCCCATTTTCCTAAGGGACCTTTGTCTTTGTAAATTTTGTCAAATAAATCTTTCATACATCAATTTTCAACCAAAAGCATTTCAGCTTTTGTCATTCATTCTTTTCTAACCTATTTTTTGGGTTTCTATTTTATTTTGGAGGCGCTTATTTCACAAATTCTATCTTTTCAGCGCTGATCTCTTGCTCTGTATCAAAAAATCCTTGTTGGCTCATCCAGTCGTCACTGTAAATCTTACTCATATAACTACGGCCGTGATCCGGAAAAATAATTACCACTTTAGAATGTGCATCAAACTCACCGCCCTCAGCCAGCTGAATGGTTCCCTGCACGGCTGCCCCACTGGTATAGCCTACAAATAAACCTTCGGTCTTGGCGATGCGACGCGCGGTATGGGCACTGTCTTCATCGGATACTTTTTCAAAATAATCAATCACGTCAAAGTCTGTTGCAGTGGGAATCAGGTTTTTACCCAGACCTTCTATGCGGTAGGGGTAAATTTCATTTTGATCAAATTGCTGGGTCTCGTGGTATTTTTTAAGCACGCTGCCGTAAGCATCGATGCCTAAAATGCGAATATTTGGATTTTTCTCTTTTAAATAACGTGCGGTTCCCGAAATCGTACCGCCGGTTCCGCTGCAGGCTACCAGATGGGTGATTTTCCCCTCGGTCTGTTTCCAGATTTCAGGTCCTGAAGATACGTAGTGTGCCTCAGCATTAAGCTGGTTAAAATATTGATTGATATAAACGGAACCTTTGTTTTCTTGGTGCAGGCGTTTGGCCACCTGATAATACGACCGCGGATCATCTGCACTCACATTTGCCGGACATACATACACTTTAGCTCCCATCGCGCGCAGGGCGTCAATCTTGTCCTGAGAAGATTTTGAGCTAACGGCCAGTATGCATTTATAGCCTTTGATGATACTCACCATTGCTATGCTAAAGCCGGTATTGCCGGAAGTCGTTTCAATAATGGTGTCACCGGGTTTTAAGATTCCTTTTCGCTCTGCGTCTTCAATAATGTAAAGGGCGATACGATCTTTAGAAGAATTACCGGGATTAAAAGCCTCTACTTTGGCAAAATACGTACCGGGAAGGTCTTTGGTAATTCGGTTAAGTCGTACTAAAGGAGTGTTACCTACCAGCTCAAGGACATCATTGTAAACATTAAGGTGTTCTCTCATAGAAGAAGTCTCGTTTCGAATTTGCTTTGCAGCAGTTCCTAAAACCATCGTTTAAAACCTTGCAAATTTACGGGAAATATTTGGATTTACTTGGATTTTCCCGCTAAATCCATTAAAAAGGCATAATCCTTTGCGGTTTCTTTAAGAGCTTCAAAACGTCCGGAAGCCCCGCCGTGTCCGGCATCCATATTGGTTTCAAAGTAAATTTGAGTAGCTGCCAGATTATTTTCCCTTAGCCTGGCCACCCACTTTGCAGGTTCCCA
>CAYNMH010000043.1:3296-24726 GCA_964398145.1 uncultured Flavimarina sp.
CAGGAAATAAAATCGGTAAAGGTATTGCGCTTTTTAAGCAGCTTGCCGTCTTCATACCAGGTCCTGCCCAGGTATTCACTGCCTCGTACGTGAGCAATGGCGAAAACAAAACCGGCGTCAAGCAGACTGAGTCGTGAGGAAGAAAAAGAAGGATCTGTTGTAATCCCATAACTGCTGTAGGCGTACTGCAACAGCGGGTTGCTTCCGTCCAGACTGATGCCTTTGCGATAGACTATCGATATGGGAATCTTCACCCCATCATCTGCAGTTCCCCAAAGTCTGCGCGACTCATAATTAGCCTTGTCAAATGTTCCGCCTAAAACCTCAGCTTCCTTTAGAACCTCTTTCTCTTTGGTCACCATATTAAACGAAATCACCGAAGCCGGAGTGTCTAAAGCATTAAAGGCGTATCTAAGATAAATGGTATCAAAATCTGGGTTGATGCCTGTGTAAGCCGTATAGGTCTCACTGTCAAAATCCAGATAATAATCATCCCTGCCATCCCAGCGTTTAATATTTATCTGGTTTAAACCTTCGCGACGTTCTTCAACCACCAGAAATTTCTCAAAAATCTCGATATCCTCAAGCAGGGTATCTTCGCGATGCGGAATGACCTCCACCCAGTTTTCTTGGGTAGTAGCTGTAATGGGTGTTTTAACCAGCTTAAAATTGGTTGCGCCGTCTGCATTGGTCACCAGATAGAAATAATCTTCATAATGTGAAATGCCATATTCGAGGCCGCGGATGCGCTCCTGCACAATTTTAAAATCAAAATCCGGCCCGTTGGCGCGTGCGTAGCGATATTCTGATGTCAGAGTACTGGAAGCGCCTATAAAAATAAATTCGTGCGACTTACTTTTAAAAATACCCACGTCAAAGGTCTCATCCAACTCTTCATAAACCAGAATATCCTCGGCTACCGAAGTACCCAGAGTATGTCTGTAAATCTGATTGCTGCGCAGGGTTTGCGGGTCTTTACGGGTGTAAAAAAAGGTTTTGTTATTACCGGCCCAGATCGCCCGGCCTGTAGTGTTTTCGATCTTCTCCGGATAGAGCTCGCCGGTTTTCAGGTTTTTCACCTGAATCGTGTATTGCCTTCTGCTCACGGTATCTGTGCCAAAAGCGGCCAGTTCATTATTTTCAGAAACCGAATATCCTGCCTGTTTAAAGTAGGAGTGCCCCAAGGCCATCTCATTGTTGTCAAACATAATTTCTTCGGGCGAAAGCATCGTATCTTCACGCCGGCAATACAGCGGATAGTTTTTCCCCATTTCAAAGCTGGTATAATACCAGTAGCCGTTGTATTTAAAAGGCACACTCTCATCATCCTCCTTAATTCGGGCTTTCATCTCTTCAAACAACTGTTGCTGCAGAGGCTTGGTGTGCGCCGTCATCTGCTCGTAGTAGGCATTTTCAGCTTCTAAATACGCCAGCACATCAGGATGATCGCGCTCGTTCATCCAGTAGTAATCATCGGTACGCACGTCACCGTGCTTTTCGAGTTTAAAAGGCTTTTTTAAAGCGATAGGCGGAGTAAGTATCGTATTCAAAATAGGGTTTTGATCTAATAATTTAAGGCTGCAAAAATACGGGTTATCTTATTAAACTTGACTAAAATTGAAAGCAGATACCTCTTCAAAATCGTACTTTTGATCCTCAATTTTAAAAACACGATTATGTTTGGAGATATGATGGGCATGATGGGAAAAATCAAAGAAGCCCAGCAAAAAGCCGAAGACACCAAAAAACGTCTTGAGACGGTTTATATTGACGAAAAAAGTAGTGATGATCTGCTTAAAGTAACCGTAAGCGTTGCCGGCGCAGTTAAGAAAGTTGACATTAGCGACGAACTCTTGGAAGATAAAGAGCAGCTTGAGGATTACCTTATTCTTACCTTAAACAAGGCTTTAAGCCGGGCGAAAGCAAGTTACGACCAGGAACTTGCCGCGGTAGCCAAGGAAGGTATGCCGGATATTCCGGGGCTGGATATGTTTAAATAACATGTTGCAAACGCTTGTCCATTACAGCCTACACTTTTTAATGCCCGGGTTAATCGCCTGGGTATTTTTTCGTAAAAACTGGAAAAAAGCCTGGATCATTATGGTTCTGACTATGCTCGTTGATCTCGATCACCTGCTAGCCAACCCCATTTTTGATCCCAACCGTTGCAGTATTGGCTTTCATCCGCTGCATTCGTACTGGGCGATAGGCGCCTATTGCGCACTATTCTTTATCCCTAAGGTGCGTGTGGTTGCAGTGGGTCTGCTATTTCATATGCTTACTGATTATATAGATTGCCTTTGGTGATTTCAAAAACACATTTCTATGATTAAAAGCGTACACCACATCGCCATCATTTGCTCTGATTATGAAGTTTCTAAAGCTTTTTATACTGAAGTTCTTGGGCTAAGCATTTTGGCGGAAACCTTTCGCGAAGCGCGAAACTCCTACAAGTTAGACCTCGCGCTTAACGGCACTTATATAATCGAATTGTTTTCGTTTCCCAATCCGCCTGCTCGCCCGTCAGGGCCTGAAGCCTGCGGATTGAGGCATCTGGCTTTTGCTGTGACTGATTTGGAAGCTATGATTACGCATTTAAAAGAAAAAGGCGTGAACACCGAAGCCATCCGCACAGACGAATTTACCGGCAAACGCTTTACTTTCTTTGCAGACCCCGACGGTCTTCCCGTTGAACTTTACGAAGTCTAAACTGCCGAAGAAACCTCAGCTTTAAACAGAGTGCTCAAATGTTCATAGGATTTTAATCGCGCCTGATGCTCGTAAATGTGGGAGATGGCGATAATCTCATCAATCTGCGTTTGCTCTTTAAATTCCTCTAAACCGGCAGCGACTGTTTGCGGCGAACCTATAAAACTGTAGCGCATCATGTGCTCTATTTGTGCCTGTTCGTGAGGCAGCCACTCCCCTTCCATACTGTCAACCGGCGGCGCAAGCGGTTTGCGTGTATTGCGGATTACACCGAGCATAAAGCGTTTGGCGCTGGTCGCGAGACGTTGGGCTTCAGCATCGGTATCGGCAACGATGACATTGACACAAGCCATTGTATAGGGTTTTTCAAGCTGTTCGGAAGGCTGAAAATGCTGATGATACAGATGCAGGGCGTCGTGCAGATGCGTAGGAGCAAAATGACTGGCAAAAGCATAAGGCAAACCTTTTTTACCCGCGAGTTGAGCACTAAAAGTGCTTGAGCCCAAAAGATACAGCGGGATATCAAGCCCTTCACCCGGAATGGCTCGTACCGCCCCGGTACTATTTTCTTCGGAAAGATACAACTGCAGCTCATCAATATTATTCGGGAAATCCTGTACGGTTTCCTGCTGATAGCGTCTCAAGGCCATGGCGGTTCGCGGGTCTGTACCCGGAGCACGACCCAGCCCCAAATCTATACGTTCCGGAAAAAGCGTTGCGAGTGTTCCAAACTGCTCTGCCACAATTAGCGGCGCATGATTAGGCAACATCACCCCACCTGAACCTACGCGTATCTGGTTTGTATGCTCTGCAATATGTGAAATGAGCAGCACGGGCGAAGCGCTGGCCAGGCTTTCCATATTGTGATGTTCAGAAATCCAAAAGCGTTTGTAACCCAAACGCTCTGCATGTTGTGCCAGATCGAGACTGCGCGCAATGGCTTCTTTGCGGGTTGCTCCCTCCACTACGGGCACAAGGTCAAGGACTGAAAAGGGAATATTTTTTATAGAAGATTTTTTCATAATTAACTAGTCTATTGAAAACCGGCTACCTTACACGAAGATTAGGTTCTGTTTATTTATAAAATCGTTAAAGGCCTAGGCAAACGTTGAGCTCCTGACTACCTTTGTGTTTCTAATACTTACCTATGAAAGCAATGTACCTGCTTGCTGTCTTAATACTTACGTGGAGTTGTAAACAAACAGCAAATCAAGAGAAAGAAACCTTCCCCGTGCAACCGGGTTGCTATGGTTATGCTGAAAAGGGTTCAAAAATCACCTTTCAAATTACGCGTGTAGATCCCCTGGTACAGGGAACCCTCATTTACGACTGGGCCGAAAAAGACCGTAATTCCGGGAGTTTTAACGGTAGCTTTGAGAACGGAATGATTTTGGGCACCTATACGTTTATTTCGGAAGGCATCGAATCTAGCCGGGAAGTAGCTTTTAAAGTTCGGGATTCAGCACTTATAGAAGGTTTTGGGGAAACCCAGTCTGCGGGTAAAATGACTACATTTAAAAATGTGGATGCTTTAAATTTTAATTCCGGTTTAGAATTGATAAAAGACCATTGCCTCAATTAACACATTCCCAGACCCTAATTAAAGTCACATCTTTTTTTACCCTTTAATCACCTCTTTTTTTGCCGAGCCAAATGTTCAGGGGCTTTGATTTTTTAGGTATTTTTATCTACTAAATAGTTTAGTAACGTTTCCATGAAGAAAAAAAGACCTTCACTTCGAGATATTGCCGAAGCTCTAAACGTATCAACCACCACAGTTTCATTTGTTCTAAACGGCAAAGGTGAAGAAAAAAAAATCTCCAAACAGCTTATAGAGCGGGTAGAAAATTACCTGAAGGAAATAGATTATAAACCCAATTTAATAGCCCGGAGTTTACGTACAGGCAATAGCCACATCATCGTTTTTATGGTTGAAGATGTAAGTAACCACTTTTTCTCAAAAGTAGGTCGGGTTATTGAAGACATTTCCTATAAACATGATTACCGGGTTCTCTTTTGCAGTACCGAAAATGATGCAAAGCGTACGCTGGAGCATATTGAAGTATTTAAAGAGAGACAAGTGGACGGGTTTATCATCGTACCGCCTCCGGGAATCAAAACTGAAATTGAAAATCTTCAAAAAAGCGGAGTTCCCGTAGTTCTTTTTGACCGAAAAATAGAAGGTGTTGCCATAGATTCTGTTTTGCTGAATAATTATAAAGGAGCGAGACAAAGCACCAGACATTTAATAGATCAGGGATTTAAAAAAATTGGTTTCATTACCATCGACCTCGATCAAAACCAAATGCATGAGCGGCTTGAAGGATACCGATCTGCTGTTGCAGAAGCCGGTCTGCAAGAACACATTTTGACCTTACCATACGATACCGATCGCGTAGCGGAGTCCCGCCAAAAGATTAAGGATTTTCTCTCCGAAAACCCTCAAATTGACTCCATCTTTTTTGCGACCAATTACCTCTCGCAGAGCGGCCTCAAAACCCTGCACCAGATTGATTCGAAGCTTGTAAACAACCTGGGAATCATCAGTTTTGATGACAGTTCGTTTTTTGAAATGTACGCACCTACTATTTCTGCATACGCACAACCTATAAATTTAATGGCAAAAGAATTGATGCGCCTGATGCTGGAACGCATCCGCAGTAAAGAAGAGAATACTCCATTTGAGCAAATAGGGCTTGATGGTGAACTTATTATCAGAGAATCTTCTTTAAAAAAATACACTCGCCTTTAGAAGCTCATCATCCATTTAATCAAAATAGAAAGCCCGGCTCATACCGGGCTTTAGTGTTTGTTTAAATTTCCTGTATTAAATGACTCCGAGTTCTTTACCTACTTTGGTAAAAGCCTTTACGGCTTTGGTAATGTGCTCCTCTTCGTGAGCAGCAGATAACTGGACCCGGATACGGGCTTTACCTTTTGGCACAACAGGATAGAAAAAAGCAATAACATAAATACCTTCATCCAGCAATTTTGCCGCAAATTCCTGTGCGAGTTTCGCATCGTAAAGCATAATGGGCACGATGGGATGCACGCCGGGAATGATATCAAAACCGGCTTCGGTCATTTCGGTTCTAAAACGTTTCGCATTGTTTTGCACTTTGGCAATCAAATCTCCGGAAGCGCTGAGCATATCTATGGCCTTGATTGACGCACCGGCAATTGCCGGAGCAAGCGTATTAGAAAACAAATAAGGTCTTGACTTTTGGCGCAACATAGCTACAATCTCCTTGCGAGCGGCGGTAAAGCCGCCCGAGGCTCCGCCCAGGGCTTTCCCATAAGTACCCGTAATGATGTCTACACGGCCCATTACCTTATTGTACTCATGAGTACCTTTACCACTCTCACCAATAAATCCTGTTGCGTGGCAGTCATCTACCATCACCATAGCATCGTATTTTTCAGCCAGATCGCAAATTTTATCCAGTTGTGCGATAGTACCATCCATAGAGAATACCCCATCTGTAACGATAAGACGTCTTCGGGAGCCGGAAGCTTTCTTTAATTCTTCCTCTAAAGCTTCCATATTGTTATTCTTATACCGATGCCGTTGTGCCTTACAGAGTCGAATTCCATCAATTATGCTGGCGTGATTCAGTTCATCAGAAATCACTGCATCTTTTGCGGTAAGAATGGGCTCAAAAACGCCTCCGTTGGCATCAAAGGCCGCAGCATACAGGATGCAGTCTTCCATCCCTAGAAACTCAGCGGTCTTGCGCTCGAGTTCTTTGTGTACGTCCTGAGTTCCACAGATAAAACGCACCGATGACATTCCGTAACCGTGACTGTTGATGGTATCTATACTGGCCTTAATGATATCAGGATGAGAAGAAAGACCAAGGTAGTTATTAGCACAAAAGTTAAGAACCTCACTGCCTTGTTGCGTATTGATTTCCGCACTTTGAGGTGTGGTGATAATACGCTCTTCTTTATAGAGACCGGCTTCCTTTATTTCTTCTAATTCTTCCTGTATTTGATTTCTTACTGATGTAAACATGTAAATTTATTTAAGCGTGCATTAACGCGTTAGCTCTTTTTTTCTGTTCGAGACGGTACAGCATTTCTTCAGTCATACGCTCCAGATCGTATTCAGGCTCCCAACCCCAATCCATGCGCGCTGCAGTATCGTCTAAGGCAACCGGCCAGCTTTCTGCAATCTGCTGTCGATAGTCCGGTTTATAAGTCACTTTAAACTCAGGATAGTGTTTTTGAATCTCTTCTGCAATCATTTCCGGAGAAAAACTGACACCCTGAATGTTGTATCCTACCCTTCTGATAGAGCGTTTGGGAGCTTCCATCATACGTATGGTAGCTGCAATGGCGTCTTCCATATACAACATGGGCAACTGGGTTTCGGGTTCCAGATAACACTCAAAATTTTCGTGATTAACAGCCTTGTGAAAGATAGCCACGGCATAATCTGTGGTCCCCCCACCGGGCATAGCCTCGTGACTGATTAACCCCGGGTAACGCAGGCAACGCACATCCATGCCATAACGGCTGTTGTAATAACTGGCCCACTTCTCTCCGGCCACTTTACTGATACCGTAAACCGTGGTAGGATTGAGAGGAAAGTCGTTTGAAGTACTTCCGCTACGCGAATCGGGACCAAAAACGGCTATGGAACTGGGAAAGAAAATTTTCCGAATTCCGTTAACTCTGGCTGCTTCAAGCACATTAAAAAAGGTATTGTTATTTAAATCCCAGGTTTTAAGAGGTTCCTGTTCGCCTTTAGCCGAAAGAATCGCTGCCAGATGGTAAATTTCAGTTACCTGATACTTCTGAATAAGTTGCTGTAATGCCTCAAAATCGGTAGCATCAAGCTTTTCGCAAATACAATTAAACTGGTCTCCCAATTTTAAATCGGTCGCAATTATTGCTTCTGCACCATACTGGTAAATGAGTGCATTCGTGAGCGCGGTCCCCAACTGACCAAAGGCTCCTGTGATTAATATTTTCTGTGCTTTCATGTGCTTGTATTTTCACATTAAAATTAGCAAACACCGCTGTCTTTCAAGTTAAATTCCTGCTAATCTCTAATAATTAAGTATTTTTATCTGCCTTCAAACCTTTCTGAAGATTTTTATTTTAAAAGCTAAAACCTAAAAGCACTTTATCAGTAATTTTTGCTGCCTATGGAAGTACTGGATGAAACCGATTTGAAAATTTTGCGCATTTTACAGGAAGATGCGAAGAAAACTACTAAAGAAATAGCTGAGCAACTGCATCTTACCGCTTCGCCGGTGTATGAGCGCATCAGAAGACTGGAAAAGAAAGGCTATATCAAAAACTATGTGGCCCTGCTTGATAAAAAAATGCTTAACCGCCCGGTTACTGCTATTTGTATGGTATCCCTACGTTATCACAACGAAGGTTTTATCGACACTTTTGAGCAGCAAATTAAAGAGCTTGTTGAAGTACAGGAGTGCTATCATATGGCGGGAAAAGTAGATTTCTTCCTGAAAATCCATCTGGAAAGTCTGGACATGTACCACGAGTTCGTTAGATCTAAACTATCGAGGATTGCGAATATCGGGGTATTGGAAAGCTATTTTGTACTGAAAGAGATTTACAATACGACCGCGATTGATATTTGATTCTCAACTTTAAAATCCGCCTACTTTACCGTGGCATATTAGATGAAAATACGCATCTACCCCATCAATCTGCTGAAGCACCCCATTTTCCAGCCTATTTAGAATGCAGCCTGTACTTTAGCTTTAAGAAATTTAAATTATGGTTCTGCAATCACTACTTACTAAAAGGGAAAAGCATCAGCTAAATGCACGTGAAATCATCATTCATAGCCTGTTCTTAACGTTTGGTCTGAGCTACCTGTTTTATTTTTTTCCGGACTGGAATGTAAATCGCTTTCACATTTTTGCGCCTTTCATCCTTGCAAGTATAGATGTTTTAACTTTTTATCTGTTTTTTAGAGTTCTTTCATTACTTAAAAAAAGAAAGTTACTAGCCGTCCCATTTCTGTTTATAGTCGCAGGTTTATTTCTGTACTATTCCAGTGCGGTCAATGCTGCCCGAATTATGCCTACTGTATTAAAAGTTGATGAGGCTCCATTATTCTTTAACAAAACATGGATTTTAGCTACTCTACCCCGTTTACTTGTGGTACTGGGTGCATCTTTATTTTATTTCACTCTGATGCGTTGGACCTACATTAAGAGAACCGTTACGAAATTCATCAATCTGGAGCTTTTTATTAACTCCATTGTTGTTCTTTTTTTGCTTGTATATCCAGCACCTCCAGTATCTGACAACGAATTTGTGGAAGTTTTAATAATTAAATTGTCCTTAATGACAGTTTTCTACAGTCATGTATTTCTGATAAGCCCAATACTTTTTGAACGCAAAAATTATAAAAGATTTATATTGTTGGAATTGGTTGCTATAACTTTTACAATAGGAATATTTTTATTAATAATTTTTATTTTCGATGACTTTAGCGGAATACGAAAAAATCTTTTAAGATTCGCTCTGCAACTAATAGCTGTAATTTCAATCATAGGCTCAGCTGGTCTAGTCTATGGATTCATCCGTAATAAAATCATAAGCAGATTTCGAAATACGGAAACCGCCCTAGGTAATACAACATCAGAACTGTTACTTTTAAAATCTCAGGTCAATCCGCATTTCCTATTTAACACCCTAAACACCCTGTACGCCACCGCGCTTGAAGAAGAGGCAACCGTCACAGCCAGCGCTACGGCAAAACTCGCCAATCTGGTGCGCTATATGCAGCAAGACATGCAGCAGGATTTTATTCCGCTGAACCGGGAAGCGGGTTATGTTTCCGATTATGTAAACATTCAAAAACTGCGTATTGCTTCACCTCTTGAGGTTAAAACTTCGTTTACCAATTTAGAAGGCGTACAAATCAGTCCGGGATTATTGATTCCCTTTGTGGAAAATGCCTTTAAATATGGGGTAGATCCGGATAAAATCTCGCTGATCGACATACACCTTAGTGTTGAAAACAAACGCATTCATTTTTGCTGTAAAAACACCTTTAACCCACAACAGACCACCTACTACCGGGAAAAAGGTTTTGGGATAGGCATACAAAATACCCGCGAGCGCCTGGAGTTTATCTACCCCAACCGGTATGAGCTTAAGATCGAAAAAACCGAAAACCTGTTTAAAGTCAACCTATACATCAACTCCTTATGATACGCGCCATAGCCATAGACGACGAGCCCAAAGCCCTAAGCATTATACGCCATCACGCAGCAAAAACAACCGTTTTAGAATTGGTCAAAAGCTTTAACGACCCCATCGAAGCCTTGAATTTCCTGAACACCCATGAAATAGACCTGATCTTTTTGGACATTAATATGCCGAAGCTTTCCGGTTTTGATTTGTTGAGCAAACTTGACCATCAACCGCTGGTAATTATTACTTCGGCCTATGCCGAATATGGGGTAAAGAGCTACGCCTTTGAAGTTGTGGACTACCTATTAAAGCCTTTTGAATTGGAGCAATTTACCCGGGCTCTTGATAAGGTTATAGCCAGACTCACACAATCCAACGGTCACAAAAGCATACTGCTTCGGGATGGGTATGATCAGGTGCTGGTACAAACAGCAGAGATTATTTACATCAAAAGTGATGGCAATTACCTTGATGTATTTCTGGAAACCAAAAAACTGAGTCCGCGCATGACTTTTACAGAGCTCTTAAACCTGCTTCCGAAAGCCCATTTTGCACGCGTGCATAACTCTTATGTGGTAAACCTGAGCAAGGTAGAAAAACTACAAACCAGTGCGCTCCAACTGGGCGATCATACCATCCCGGTGAGCAACTCGTATAAATCCCTTGTGGAAACCAAACTTAAATCCTGATTTGTTATGATAGTATATAAAAAACCTTTAAAAACCCTAGCTGTAATAGTGTTCATCTTGCTTCTAACCAGTTGTGATTTTAAGCCAGAAGGCTATCAAATTTATACCGGCAAGGAGCCTGTACTGAATCTACATATTTCCGGAATGCAAGATAAAATTCTGCATTTTGATGTTCTAAATACCAGATTACAATTCGCAAAAACAAGCAGCAGTGACACATTACATTCAAAAGCATATGTGAACGCACCCAATTACAGTCTTTTAAGGCTGTATGTTGCACCAGATTCACTCGGGTATAATTCGCTCGAAGATGTAAAAGAACCTATTTTCAAAATTCTAAATTCTTTTGATTTAGAGATAACAGGAGATGTAAGTAATGGATTGACGTTTAAAAACATCAGCCAAACCGAAGATGATAAAACAATGGCCAAATTCTACCGAAAGCTTGAGGAATTCAAACTTAAAATCGAAAAGGCTTCCGGAGAAAATTTTGATTATGGAAACTATAGGAAGACCTATGACTCCATTAACAGGTATTTAAAAGCAAACGTAAATATGGAAAACATAAAAATACTCCCGCTATTGATTACTTACGTTGAAATAGCAGCCAGTACCGTTCCTGTGAGCAAAACTTTTATTTACGATAGATTAAGCTATAGTTATAGAAATTCTGATCTCTATACTCGAATGGCAGACTTCTATTTCTACAGTTTCTTAACGCAGCCCCCTTATTCTATAGATGAGCAAATCACGGAGCTCAAGTTAAATCAAAAACTCAGCGACAATCCCTTTTTTAAGTCTCCTTATCCTAAAAAACTCCGCATCCTGATCACCGATGCACTTTCCAATCAGGAGGACCAGCTCAAGCTGTATGAAATCGAAAGAGAATTACGGGAGCGCTTTGATAAAGATTTGGATATATTGACAGTTCCCAATAATGAAACAATCAGACAACCTGGTTATTTTGAAAGTCTTTTTGAAAAAGACAAACGTGCAAAATTTAACTCTAAGACTAGGCCTTTAACGACCACCATTATTGATGAAGACAACAGGGTACTACTCAATACAATGGCAGACGAACATCTGGAACTGAAAGTTGAAAGTATACTGAAATACTTGGAGAAACAATCCGAAAAACAAGACGTTGTTAAGGATTGAAAAACCCAATTTCGAGTTAATAATCAGGCTATTTTTAGCATTATCGTATTTTAGCTTTCAAAGAAAAGCCTGAATGAAAGACTACCCAAAAACCTTTAAAAACCTTTCCGATAAAGAACTTGTACGTATTGTCACGGTAGAAGTTCATAAATACGAGCCGGAAGCGGTTAAAGCTGCTGAAGCAGAACTCTCCAAACGGGGCATTAGCAAATTCAAAATGGCCGAACTGGTAAAGCAAGTGGCACAAGAAAACACAGCAGTGCAGGAAATTCAGGATTACGTGACCAGTTCAACCATGCGGTTTACCAACTTTATTATTGACTTTGTGGTCTTTATTGTTTTGGTACTGGCAGGTAGCCTTTCGCTTGATTCAGTTTTTGTGACTACAGACAGTAACCTTATTCTGGGCATTGGCTACTTTATGATGTTTCTCATCTTTATGGCGTACTACGGCCTGAGTGAATTTTACTTCCAAAAAACAGCCGGAAAATACGTAACCAAAACCATAGTAGTGACTAAAGATGGAAAAAAACCAGACGCTACTACGATTATAATCCGCACCTTATGCCGCCTTATACCCTTTGACCGACTTTCATTTTTGATTACAAAAAACGGCTTTCACGATCGGTTTTCAGGCACTAGAGTCATTCGGGAGAAGGAGTGAATTTCCTGTTTTGTAGGATTTCAGCCTACACCTAAATTATTTTCACTTACAGGTAAACCGAACAGGATTTTAGCCTAATTTCGCCCGCCTTAAAAAACCCTTATGCAAAAGAAGCAACTCATTCAGGAACTGCACAACCGGCTCAATGCCCGGCTTACTCAATTAAAAGAAACCCGCGATGGCCTCATCGAATCCCGGGAAAGTGAAGGCGGGAAAAGCAGTGCCGGTGATAAATATGAGACCGGCGTGGAGATGATCCAACAGGAACTGGAGCGCACTCAGGGGCAAATAGATCAAACCGAGCGCCAAAAAGAGGCTCTAAATCGGGTGAGCCTAAATCCAAACACCTTAATAAGTGAAGGCAGTCTCGTACTAACCGATAAAGCTTCTTATTTCATTGGGATTCCCTTTGGGGAACTCAAACTGGAGTCTGGCAACGTGTATTGCATTTCAAGCGCTTCACCCATTGGCGAACTGCTTCAGGGTAAAAAAGCTGATGAAAGTATTAGCTTCAGAGATCAGAAAATCCAAATTAAAAATATCTTATAAAAACAAACCCCGATTATTGAAATCGGGGTTTATTTTTATTAACGGTACAAAAGCGCTTAATGCTTAAACAGCGGTCTGTGACCCATCATTTTATTAACCTTACCGGCAATTTCTTCCAGTTTATCATCATTCTGATAGTTCATTAGAGCCTCGTCAATAAGTTCAACTACCTGCTTCATATCTTCTTCCACAAGTCCGCGGGTAGTTACCGCTGCAACGCCAATACGCATTCCGGAAGTCACAAATGGGGAACGTGTATCAAAAGGCACCATATTCTTATTTACTGTGATATCAGCTTTACCCAGGGCCTCTTCGGCATCTTTCCCGGATAGGTCCTTATTTCTGAGGTCGATTAACATCATATGATTGTCAGTACCTCCCGAGATGATATCATATCCTTTGGCAACAAATGCAGCAGCCATAACCGCAGCATTTTTCTTAACCTGCACCATATAATGTAAAAAGTCATCGGTCAGGGCTTCGCCAAAAGCGATTGCCTTGGCAGCAATAATGTGCTCCAACGGACCACCCTGGTTACCGGGGAATATTCCGCTGTCTAACAACGAAGACATCATACGCAGGCTTCCGTTTTTAAGCTTAATACCAAACGGATTCTCAAAATCTTTCCCCATCAAAATCATTCCTCCTCGTGGACCTCGCAGCGTCTTATGGGTAGTGGTTGTACAAATATGACAATGCGGAACCGGATCACCGATGATTCCTTTAGCGATAAGTCCCGCCGGGTGCGCCATATCACAAAGAAGGATCGCTCCTACCTTATCTGCGATTTCACGGAAACGCTTATAATCAATCTCGCGGCTGTATGCCGAAGCTCCCGCGATGATCATTTTCGGTTTTTCCTTGACCGCAAGCTCTTCGATTTTATCGTAATCTAAAAGTCCGGTTTCTTTATCAACCCCGTAAAAAACCGGGTTATATAAACGTCCTGAAAAGTTTACCGGCGAACCGTGAGTAAGGTGACCCCCGTGTGCCAGATCAAAACCCAGGAACGTTTCGCCCGGTTTCATAACTGCATGAAAAACAGCTGTATTGGCCTGCGAACCGGAGTGCGGCTGTACGTTTACGTATTCGGCACCAAAAAGTTCCCTGGCACGCTCTATAGCCAGATTTTCAACCTCATCAACAACTTCACACCCGCCATAGTAACGCTTGCCCGGGTATCCTTCGGCGTATTTATTAGTAAGTACAGAACCGGCAGCTTCCATAACCTGCTCGCTCACAAAGTTTTCGGAAGCAATTAACTCTAAACCATTGAGTTGACGTTGCTTTTCTTCCTGAATAAGATCAAAAATTTCGGTATCCCGTTGCATGCTTTATAAAGTTTGTTAAATTAGGTTCAAAAGTAGTGATTACAATTGGTTGGTACCATTTTAATTCTATATTTGAAAAGCCCTTTTACTAACACTTTATTAAAAACTCCATGCCTACCAAAGCTAACGACCCTAAACGTAAAACCTGGTTAGAGACAGCTTCAGATACTGATTTTCCAATCCAGAATATTCCATTTGGTGTATTCCTTACCCGTGATGATATCATCACTATCGGAACGCGCATTGGGGATTATGCGATTGATCTGGGAGCATTGCACCAGTTGGGCTACTTTGATGGAATTCCCCTTACCGATGATATTTTTCTACAGGACAGCTTAAACGATTTCATCGCAGACGGCCGTAAAACCTGGCGTGCCGTACGCAATCGTATTTCTGAGATTTTTGAAGCTTCAAACCCGGCATTGCGTGACCAGGCAGATCATCGCGATACGGTCATTTTTGAAATGGATGAAGTAGAAATGCAACTACCCGTGCAAATAGGCGATTATACAGATTTTTACAGCAGTAAAGAGCATGCTAAAAATGTGGGATCTATGTTTCGGGATCCTGATAACGCGCTTTTGCCTAACTGGCTTCATTTACCTGTAGCCTATCACGGGCGAAGCAGTTCGATTATTCCCTCCGGGATTTCAGTACACAGACCTCAGGGACAGAAACTGCCTAACGGTGCAGACAAACCCATTTTTGGTCCGTCAAGACAACTGGATTTTGAACTGGAAATGGCCTTTATCACTACGGCAGCAAATGAATTAGGCCAACCCATTCCGGTTGATCAGGCAGAAGAATATATTTTTGGTCTTGTACTCTTTAATGACTGGACCGCACGCGATATTCAGCGCTGGGAATACATGCCTTTAGGACCGTTTTTAGGGAAAAACTTTGCCTCTTCGGTTTCCTGCTGGATTGTAACTCTCGATGCCCTGGAGCCTTTCAGAACCACGAGTCCACAACCCGATCAGGAATTATTACCTTATTTAAAATATACAGGCAAGAAAACCTTCGACATCAATCTGGAAGTAAGCATTCAACCGGAAGGAAAGGAAGAAACCGTGGTTTGTAAATCCAACTTTAAGCATCTGTACTGGAATATGAGCCAGCAACTGGCGCATCACACCATAAACGGATGCCCGGTAAACAGTGGCGATATGATGGGAAGCGGTACCATAAGTGGTCCTACCCCAGACTCGTACGGCTCTATGCTCGAACTTAGCTGGAAAGGTTCAAAACCCGTTAAACTGAACGACGGCAGTGACCGCAAGTTCATAGAAGACAATGACACGGTAATCATGCGCGGCCATTGTGAAAAATCAGGTGCCACACGTATAGGTTTCGGTGAAATCTCCACCAAAATAAAACCGGTTTTTAAACCGAAAAAAAAGTAGCCGGCTAAAACCATAAAAAGATCACGCCTAAAATCCTCCCGATTTTAGGCGTTTTTAATTAGCAGAGGCTTACCTTTGTTTCTCAATGGGGTGCTTGCCCGAAAATGACAAATCATTAAACAAAATGATTTCTCCCGGCAGGCTGAGATGATACCCGTGGGCACGTTGCCCAGTACCTGATCCGGATAATGCCGGCGTAGGGATTTTAGTAAGCAGACAACCCATGTCTGCCGCCTATTCGGCTCATCTCCTCATTACATTTGGTAATCTAAAATCCGATAATGGAGGACTTTTTAATGAATTTTGTGTGGCTGCAATGGATAGGCACCGCATTTGGTGTCACACAGGTCTTACTCGCCCGTCAAAACAACATCAACAACTATATTTTTGGTATCATAAGTATTCTAATCAGTATGTGGGTACTTTACCATTCAAAGCTGTATGCAGATATTGTACTGCATCTCTATTATTTTGTAATGAGTGTTTACGGCTGGCTGTACTGGAAATTTGGTAAAAAACAAGAGGAAGCACCCATCTCCTATTCAAGCCGAAAAGAGCACCTCCAAGCCCTGGGTATTGTGGCAGGTTGCTTTATTTTAATGGTGTTCTGGCTCACCCGCTACACCAATTCAGACGTGCCCTATTGGGATTCGGTCGTAAGTGCCTTTGCCTGGGCAGGCATGTGGCTGATGGCCCGTCGTAAAATTGAAAACTGGATTTACCTCAACATCAGCAACATCGTAGCCATTCCGCTGCTCATTCACAAAGAATTGTACATCTACGCCGGCCTCACCGCTTTTCTGTTTGGTGTGGCTATTTCGGGATATATCAAATGGCGAAAACTCATCAAAAAAGAACAGCATGAACAACTTGCACATACCTGAATTTGAAAAGGGTACCGAACGATTTTCTGCGAAAACCCTAAACTGGATTACATGCCAGAACCTCTGGAATATTTGGGTGCCAAAAAACTACGGTGGACGGGAATGTTCACTTTCTGAAGGTTTACAACTCCTGCAGCAACTCGCCAGACACGACGGAAGCCTGGGCTGGACGGTCACGCTGTGCAGCGGGGCAAATTATTTTGTGGGGAATTTACAACCGCGGACGGCACAAGGTATTTTTGCAGAGGGTGCGGAAAAACCCATTCTGGGTGGTAGTGGCGGCCTATTTGGCTACGCCGAAAAAACAGGCGATAGTTATAGGCTCTCTGGAAACTGGAAGTACGCTACCGGTGGACCGTACCTTACCCATGTGACCCTTAACGCTAAAATCACCGAAAACGGAAAAGAACTGCTTCAGGAAGACGGAAGCCCCGTTTTTAAATCGTTTGTCATCCCAAAAGACGCCGTTAACCTCATCGACGACTGGAATACCATGGGAATGCAGGCCACCCGCACCTGTTCGTTTAGTATTGAAGACTATATCGCGCAGGAAGATCAAAGCTTTCAATACGATCAGTTTTACCTGCCACAGGCAATTTATAAAATCAACTTCCGCGTATTTGCCGACCTCACTTTATGGATTAATTATATAGGCATGGCGCAACACTTTGAAGAAGAATTAAAAAGCTTAGAAGCCGAACTTGGTTTCGACGATTTAAGTACTGCAGTTGCCAAAGCTGAAAAAGACTGTTTTGCTTTCGCTACTCAGGTGGAAGACAGCATCGCTGCAGGAACATCACTTCAATCGGAATTCATCACAGAAATTCACCAAACCGCCGCAGCTTCTGTGAGGGAGTTGTCAAAATCGCTCGTTGCGGTTTATCCACATCTGGGTATCAACGCTGCCCGTGAGAACAATACCCTCAACCAGATTTTTCGGGATTACTTTACCGCCACCCAGCATCGCAATTTTACCCGCTAAAGCGGGGGTAAAAAATAAATAGGCCTCACTCTAATTAATGCTGCCTATTTGATTCTATTAAAATTCTCTCCCTTTGGGAGAGATGCCCGAAGGGCAGAGAGGGGCTACCACTTAATAATCGCACTCGCCCAGGTAAATCCACTACCAAAGGCTGCCAGCACCACGGTGTCGCCTTCCTTGATTTTACCTTCTTCCCAGGCTTCAGTAAGGGCAATGGGTATCGATGCTGCCGTGGTGTTTCCGTATTTCTGGATGTTGTTATACACCTGATCGTCATTCAGCCTGAATTGCTTCTGCACAAATTGGGAGATGCGCAAATTGGCCTGATGCGGGATCAGCATATTGATATCTTGTGCGGTAAGTCCGTTTTGCTCAAGACCTTCATTGATCACTTCCGCGAAGCGCACTACTGCATTTTTAAATACAAACTGTCCGTTCATATACGGATAATAAGGTATGTCTTCCTGCGGGTTTTTCTCAATCAACTCGGGCACCCATTCCATTGTGCTGGGACCCTTAAGCGATAGCTCAAGCGCATGCTTCCCTTCACTGTGCAAATGGGTTGAAAGAATCCCTTTTGAGTTGTCTTCTTCCCGGGTTAATACCGCGGCTCCCGCCCCATCCCCAAAAATCACAGACACACTACGTCCACGGGTAGTCATATCAAGACCACCACTGTGATTTTCAGAACCAATAACCAAAACGTTTTGGTACATTCCGGTTTTGATAAACTGGTCTGCCACCGAAAGCGCATAGACAAAACCGCTGCACTGGTTGCGTACATCCAAAGCTGGTATAGTTCGCATATCCAGCATTTCCTGCACCTGCACGCCACAACCCGGAAAGTAATAATCAGGGCTCAGCGTCGCAAAAACAATCATATCAATGTCCTGAGCACTCATTTTTGCGCGTTCTAAAGCAATTTTGGCTGCTTTTACCCCCATTACCGCTGTGGTATTGCCATCCCCGTCTTTAATATGTCGGCGTTCTTTGATACCCGTGCGTTCCTGAATCCAGGCGTCATTCGTATCCATAATTTTGGAAAGATCGTCGTTAGTTACAATATTTTCGGGCACATAGGCACCCATTCCGGCAATTCGAGAATTATACATAGTTCGTAAAAAATCAAGTTCAAAATAAAAACCCTTTAGTATTCGGGTCTTACACGTGCCGAAAGATACTGTTTCTGCAATTTTAATTGTTTTAAAGTATTCTTATTTAGCTATGCGTGCATAGTTTTTTAAAGTTGAAAATTCGGAGTGCAGAGTCAAAAGTTTCAGTGGGCAGTCACGGTTGCAGGTTGCAGGTTGCAGGTTGCAGGTTGCAGGTTGCAGGTTAAAAGTAAAAAACGATTCAACTTTTCCTCAAAAAACTGTAAACCGAAAAACTTTCCAAACATTTTTTGATTAAATTACAGGGCATTAGACCATTCGGTCATCATTTCATTTTAAAAAAGCACGCTCGTATTATGAAAAAACTCCATCTGCTCTTCGTATTCTTCCTGTTCACCGCAACTCTGGTTGCACAGGTTAATCTGGATTATCAAAAACCACCGGAAGAAATTCTGGAACTGGTAGATGTACCCCGGGCACCGTCTGTGGTGATGAACACCAAAGGTGATACCATGCTTCTGCTCTACCGGGACAGTTATAAAACCATCGCCGAACTTTCTGAAGAAGAATTGCGCCTGGGCGGACTGCGTATTAATCCTAAAACAAATATAGGTAGCCGTACCACCTATTATAATGATGTAAAAATCAAAGGCGTTGACGAGATGAATGCCCGAGAGATTAGCGGACTACCGGAAAATCCAAAACTGAGCAACTTCAGCTGGTCGCCTGACGAACGTAAAATGGCCCTAACCAATACCACCGATACCGGGGTTGAAGTCTGGATTCTGGATCTGGAAAAAGCTTCCGTGAGCAAACTGACCGAACCGACACTAAATGCTAATATGGGCAATCCCATCAGTTGGTTTAAAGACGGGAAAAGTCTGTTATTGAATATGCTTCCGGCTACCCGAAAGGAATTGATCAATACCGCCGAAGCGGTTCCTACCGGCCCTACCATTTCTACCAGCGATGGCTCTAAAGCGCAAAACCGCACCTATCAGGATTTGCTTCAGAATCCGAATGATGTGGCCAATTTTGAGCAATTAGCTACTTCGGTTTTGGTTAAAAAAGATTTGGATGGTACCTCCAGCATCTGGCACACTGCAGACATGTTTACAAATGTGTCCTTTTCGCCCGATGGCGAATACATTATGGTTTCAAACATTCACAAACCGTTTTCCTATATCGTGCCCTATTATCGTTTTCCGGAAACTGTAACCATTTATAAAAAAGACGGTTCCCTGGTTAAAGTGGCTAATGAGGTACCTTTGATTGAAGAATTGCCACAAGGTTTTATGGCTACTCAGACCGGGAAGCGTAATCTGAGTTGGCGAGCAGATAAGCCGGCTACTCTGGTATGGGTGGAAGCCCTTGATGAAGGAGATCCTGAGGTAGCTGTACCTTATCGCGACCAGGTATTTATGCAGGCTGCGCCCTTTAATACCACTGCAAAACCAGTACTGAAAACCATCAACCGTTATGCAGGAATTATCTGGGGTTCTGACTCCACTGCCATTGCATACGATCGCTGGTGGAATACCCGAAATACCAAAACCTATACCTTCAATCCTGCTGATGCTTCAGCAGAACCGGTACTGATTTCAGACCGAAACTACCAGGATACTTACAGTGATCCGGGTAATTTTGTGACTCATGAAAATGAGTACGGACGTAGTGTGTTAACCCTCACAAATGGAAATGCCTACCTCATTGGAGACGGTTTTAGCGAACGCGGACAGTTTCCTTTTATAGACAAAGTGAATCTGGCAACTCAGGAAAAAGAGCGCATTTATGAGTCTGAATATACCGATAAACTGGAAAATTTACAGGAAGCTCTGGATATGGAAGCCGGTAAAATCCTGGTGCGTATTGAAGCTCCTACCGAATATCCCAATTATTACATCCGCGATCTTAATGACAACAGCCTGAAGCAGATTACGCGATTTGAGAACCCCTTTACCAGTCTGCAGGATGTGCATAAAGAAGTGATCAAATACAAACGTGATGATGGCCTCGAACTTTCGGGAACGCTGTATCTACCCGTGGGTTATGATATGGAAAAGAAAGAAAAAAAGCCGATGCTATTGTGGGCTTATCCTACCGAATACAAAGACAAAAACAGCGCCGGGCAGACCACTTCAAACCCCAATGAGTTTACCTATCCGTATTACGGGTCTATGGTGTACTGGGTGACCCGCGGCTATGTGGTGCTTGACGATGCCTCCTTCCCGATTGTAGGTGAGGGTGATACCGAACCCAATGATACGTTTATCAAGCAACTGGTTGCCAACGGAAAAGCTGCTATTGACGCGGTTGATGAACTGGGTTATATAGACCGAAATAAAGTAGCTGTTGGTGGCCATTCTTACGGAGCGTTTATGACGGCAAACCTGTTATCGCATTCCGATCTGTTTGCTGCCGGTATCGCCCGAAGCGGCGCTTACAACCGTACGCTGACGCCTTTTGGCTTTCAGTCTGAGGAGCGGAATTACTGGGAAGCACCCGAGATTTATTATGAGATGAGTCCGTTTATGCACGCCGATACGATGAAATCTCCGTTGCTGCTTATCCATGGGGTGGCCGATAACAATAGTGGCACCTATCCGCTACAAAGTGAGCGTTATTTCAATGCTTTAAAAGGTCTGGGAGCAACCGCTCGTCTGGTTATGTTGCCCAAAGAAAGTCATGGTTATGCCGCTAAAGAATCTATTTTACATATGCTTTGGGAACAGGATCAATGGCTGGAAAAGTATGTAAAGAACCG
>CAYNMH010000043.1:24826-28172 GCA_964398145.1 uncultured Flavimarina sp.
AACCCTGCCACGAAGACTGGTCGCAAATGAGTCCGCGCGAGCAGGGTAGGTTTTGTGCGAGTTGCGCAAAAGAGGTGATTGATTTTACGGCGCTTTCGCGAAAGCAAATCACGGAAGGTACAATCCGGGAAATACATTTGCGGGCGGTATCGCCAAGACCAACTGGAAACCGTCTATTTCATTCCGGAAAAAAAGCCTTTTAAAAATCTCGGGGTAGCTGCTGCGTTTACATCGCTGTTGGCTTTAGGCGAACCGGCAGTGGGGCAGGAAACTGAAGTTAAAACAGAGCAAAAAGATCAAGACAACAGACGTAACGATCGCCTTTTGGTATCTAACAAAGATGTATTTACGTTTAATGTGACCATAACCGATCCTTCAGACTTGCCATTACCTGGAGTTTCGGTGGAATTGGTTGATTCAGAAAAAACATTCCAAACTGATTTTGACGGAAATGTTACTATCCGACTAACTGCTGACGAATATGAAAAATATAATAAAATCAGATGTAGTTTTGTAGGCTTTGAAATAGAGGAGTTCAAACTGAATGAAAAAAGTAAGACTGTAAAACTTACTATGACTGAAAGCATAACCGGCGAACTATTCATTATAAGGCATTACAATCAACGCACCAAAAAACCGCGATCACGATATCAATATAAACTTTATCTCAAGCACTTTTAGTTATCAATCACTATAGTCATTACAGACTCCGCAGGCACTGCGATTTGCTGCGCTTCAACTGCTTTAAATTGTAAATCTTCAGTTGCTGAAGTGGTATAGGTTTTAAAGCTTTGCGTTGCAAAATTTTCAGGAAGCGAAAGCGAAAGGGACTTTTCTTTAGCTGAATCATTTATCAAAACAAGCACGAGTTGGACTTGATCGGGACTGGTGTAAGCGGAATACTTTAGTTCCTCCGCTTTATTCGCACTTCGCTGCCCAATTGCTACCCGTTTAAAACCGGGACGTATAAACCGGCTGTAATTACCCAGTACCCAAAGCATTTTGCTTTCGTAGAAATTACCGTCCTGCTCGTTTTTGTCAATGTAAATCAGTCCATCTTTATAATCGTATGCCGAAATAGCCGTCCACCAATGCCAGGCACTGGCCTGCGCATCTACCAGATCGCTGTGAATCACTTCGGCCAAATATAAAGCCGAAGTCATCCCCAAATCGCGCTTATTGCCTTCGATCTCACCGGCGTTATCACCTAGAATACAATACTCAGACATCCAATAGTCCAGACCCGAAACTTCATCAAGTTTGTTTCTTAATTGTTCCCGCTTATTTACCCGTACCGAAGCCGGCGAAGTCGTAAAATAACTGTGCCCTGAAATGGCGTGCCCCATACTTTTCAGGTTTCCGAGGTAATAGGGAGATTGCTTGCTAAAAAAGGTTTCGATCTGATCGCCACGCCCCTCCTTATTTCCGGTTTTGTAGAGGTAGTCTATTTGTGCGGTTTCAGCGATATCAATAGTGGTTGTAATTTTTCTGTCCTGAAAAACTGAATCAATTGCTTTAGAAATCTCAAAAATATCCTGGTTCCAATACGGGTTTCCTTCCTGCCCGCCATCAGCCCAGTCCCACTGAGGTTCGTTAAACGGACTCACAAAATCTACTTCTAAATTTTTTGCCCGCATTCCCTCAATGACATCTGCGAGATAAGTTGCAAAAGCCGGGTAGTTTTTAGGAGCAATATTGCTTTCTGTTTTATCTGAAGTATAAGCTTTCCCATTCCGGGTAAGATGCACCGGCGGACTGTTTAAAAACATCAATAACTGTTCGGCACCCCGCTTTTGAGCGGCCTGAGCTATCCAGACCTGACTATTGAGTTTATTCCAGTCATAACCATCACCATCCCAAAATGTTGGAGCACGTCTCCAGGGATCACGAATACCGCTTATACTTCCCTGCCCGGCACTCCCTGCACCCAGATTAAAGCGCCAGAGAGACAGTCCAATTCCTTTTGGATTTCCGGCCTTATCCAGTTCCTGACTAAAAAGCAAATCGGCCATCGCATTGCGTTTTGCATCAGGCCACAACCCCACGAACTGTCCGGACCAGGCATCAGATGCGCCAAAATTTGCAATGCTTTGAAAGCTTTGACTCAAGTCAACTTTTAGAACCAAAGGCTTTGTATTTTCAGTTGTGCTATTTTGAGCGTTACATGAAGAACATACACTGATCAAAATAACAAGAAAGCGGACGGAACGTATAAACATGAGCATATAAAAATTCGAACTAAACCAAAAAATAAATGTATCTGATACAAGTATAAAAAAATAAACCTCACTTTATACAGTTATGGGGCGTACATTTAGAATAAAATCTGTAAGCAAGTTGTTTTTAACGCTACTTACTATGCGTGCACAGTAAGTGTTTGTACCCTGCCTGAAATAACCGCAGGAAACACGTATTTTTGCATCCCCTAATGCACAGAAAAATCTATGGAATTATCGAATATACGTCTTGAAGTGATGCAAACTGTAGGTCAGTCTATGGATGAACTCATAAAGACCTACCTCAAATCAGTCGAAGAAAACTGGCAGCCTACCGATATGCTGCCTGATGCGACCAACCCTGAGTTTATTGATGAAGTTAAAGAAATCCAGGAGCTTTGCCGCGAGATGGATTATGATCTTTTTACCGTTTTGGTAGGCGATACCATAACCGAAGAAGCCTTACCAACTTACGAATCCTGGTTGATGAGTGTGCAGGGAGTAGATCAGGTAAATGGAAATGGCTGGTCAAAATGGGTACGCGCCTGGACGGCTGAAGAAAACCGCCACGGCGATTTGCTTAATAAATACCTGTACCTCTCAGGGCGTGTGAATATGCGCGAGATGGAAGTAAGTACGCAATACCTCATCAGCGATGGTTTTGATATAGGCACTGGCATGGATCCCTATAAAAACTTCGTGTACACCAGCTTTCAGGAGTTGGCAACCAATGTATCGCACCGCCGCGTAGCCTCTTTTAGCAGAAAACAAGGCAATAAACAATTGGCTAAAATCTGTAATACCATTGCCAAGGACGAGGCGCGCCATGCTTCCGCTTATATGGAATTTGTACGCAGAATATTTGATCTGGATCCTAGCGAAATGATGCTGGCTTTTGAAGCGATGATGCGTAACAAGATTGTAATGCCGGCTATGTTCTTAAGAGAGTCTGGTCAGCAAATAGGTGAATTGTGGGAACACTTTTCGGATGCAGCCCAACGCTCAATGGTATATACCACTCAGGACTACATCACCATTTTAAAATCTCTGATTGCCGACTGGAAGATTGAAAACATCAAAGGGCTAAACGACAAGGGCGAGCGCGCACGCGATTACCTGCTAAACCTGCC
>CAYNMH010000044.1:0-27902 GCA_964398145.1 uncultured Flavimarina sp.
AGGAAGAGAAACTTGAAATAGACGAGCGGTTGCTGAAAGGTGTGGAAGGTTTACCTCAACAGCTTTAATCACGACATTAGCATTGTTTATACCTGCTTTTAATCTGACAGCGTTGAAGATAGTATTTTTAAGACCAACCCCGGAGCCGAAATATCTCCGGTGTCGTTTTCTGCAGTACCCACACGTTTAATTAAGGTTCCCGGAATACGTAGTGTTTTTTCACTATATGTAACTTCCCCGGTAATATCTGTAGCCTTACGGGCCAGCAAATCCTGAGCATAAATTCTGAAATCTTTGGGAAGTTCTTTTTTTAATTTAAGGTTTAAAGACTGGTAATAACCGAAAATTCCTATAGGAACATCGGTTTCTATATCTTTTAGGGTGACTGTAGCCTGGGGGTGAAACCAACTGCTGTCTGGAGTTACACGTCCTTCGGTGGCCACCGCAATGGCTCCGTTTTTAAACCTGGACGCCATCACGTAGGGTGCGGGACCCGTAACCTGAACTTCAGGAAGAGGCAGATTGCGTGCCATCACTGCAGGAGCACTTTGATACACCATCTTTTCATAGGTTGCTTTATACCAGGTATCGCTTTCAGTAAAGAAAATGCTATCTATCAAATTGGTTTTAGAGGCTCTAAAGCTTCCGTAGCCTGCCGGCATAGGCGGAGCAATGCGCTGCCACAGCACAAACCGATCCATTTCATTGAGCCGCTGATCTACGTGCCGATCTCCGTAAATCTGAAAATGCAGGTCTTTGCCTTTATACATCCTGGGGGTATGCATGGGATGTCTTTTTACAGCTACTACCAGTCCCAGAGCTGCAGCAACGTTAGGATCATCCTGAATATTTAAAAGAGCAGTATACTCAGGCTCTCCCGCTGTTTGCATCAGGATGTCGTGTATCCGCTGTAAGGTAGTTGTGGTTACCATTAACGGAGCCGCGTCATACGTGCGGAAAACATCTGTATTCTGAATGACTTCAAGACTCTTGGCAACTTTTTCAGTTGCTGCATTTAAAGAAGCTTCTAATTCTTGGGGTGTATCTTCCCCGGGATGGTATATTGATGGATAGAGCTGCAGGCCGGGTTTGTCCCATTTTGGATTAACAGGGCCTGCACCGGTAATGTGTTCTAGGAACAGTTCGGGATAAATTTCGTTTTTGATTTGGGTAGCATAGTATGTTTCAATATCCCCCCCGTCTATTTTCCAGTATTCAATGCCTGCATACTTACTCCAGTTTACGTAGGTTCTCATTTGCTGTTCATCGGGGTTACCGCGTACCCAAAGGCCCAGCCTACGCCATCCTAAGTCTTTTATATCTTTATTCATTTGTTTAATGCGATCCTTGGGAGCCAAATGTGCATAGCGCGGAAAATCAAGCGTATCCATAACTAAGGTGAACGTGTGATCTTTGAGGTTTTTATCCTGCCAGCCGTGATCAATCACGAAATAATAATCGCCACGGGTATGCGGAAGCATAACCCGAGCCATCCCGGTCGCTCCAAAAATAGTTTCTTGATTCATAGACTCGCGCGCAGAAACGTTTGAGTAAACCGTTGCAGCATCGGGATTCGTCACCGGTTGCCCCTTGCGAATAAGGTAATTTTGCCAATACCATGTGCACCAGTAATTGGGAGCGGTAGCGGGTGTCTGTGGTACCAGATTGAGACTGAAGTCCGGACCAGAACAGGCTTGAAGTATTCCCAGTGTAAGGATGAGAAATGGAATATGCACTTTAATCACTTGTTTGAATGGTGCTTCAAAATAGCTCATGAGTTTTAAGTTTTAAGTTCTCGTTTCCGTACTTGGTTTCCTGTGTTACTGTCCTGATTTTTAAACTAGTGTACGTACCTCCTGCAACAGTTTATTTTAAAGAAATTTGTAGGCCGAATTTAGCGGAGTTCAAAAGTTTGTTTTTCATCGGGACCGGGATTACGATACCGTGGATCTTTGGCACGAATAAACAGGTCACCGTCTTCCTGAATTTTCACCTCAAGAGGAACAATGGTAGTACCCTGCTCATTAATGGTAAGAGCTGTTTCAGACAGGTCTCTGGTTTGAATTCCCTCATCAGAAAGAGGGTCTTCATTGGCATTGTAAAAAGCGGTACACCACCAGCGTCCCTCTTTATCTTTAAATGGGGTTCCATGCCCCAGAAAGCGACCTGCAAAACGTCTCGGACCGTAAGGCCCCCGCACAGAATCTGCTGTTGCATAATACAAATTGTAAGATCCTTTACGCATATTGTCTGTAGACCACGCCGTACCAAAATGTACATATTTATCTCCAATTTTTCGTAATGTAGCACCTTCGTGACCAATAATCCGGTTTTCGGGATCAATACGCACCGGGTCTTTAGCTAAACCGGAAAAGCCGGGCTTTAAGGGTGCGATGTAGGTGTTGCCCCAAAGCAGGTACCAGATACCATCATCGTCTTTGAAAAGAGATGGATCATGCTTTCTTCGCATATCATCACCCATGGGGTAGGTAAAGCTTCCGGTCTTCAGGTTGCTCCCGGTTGTAATTGCCAAATTAGCTCCAGAGGGTACCGGTGCTGGGGTGGTGTGTACAAAAATCCACTTTTCATTTTCCAGGTAAAGTTCTGGTGCCCATAGTCTCCAATCTTTTTTTGGGATGGTATCAAAAGCCTCCGGAAACTGCTCCTGCCAGTAACTGTTACTTAGTGTAAAAGGTTCACCTGTATATTCCCAGTCTTTCAGGTTTTTACTTTTCCAGACCCGAATGCTATAACCCACAATGCTGGCCTGTCCCTGCCCAGTAATTTTAGCATTATCAAGACCGGTATTGTACACATCTGTCATCTCGCGGGGATCATCGGGCTGGGCAGTGGTGCCCGTAAGGTAATAATATCCGTCTGAAGCCAAATATATATATGGGTCACGAATCCAGTCTGGTCTTATATAGATTGCCCGGGAATGGTTTTTATACTGTTCTTCAAACGAAGGAACCTCAGAGTGAAGTTCTGCTTTTTCCGCTGGCTTTTCCTTACAGCCTGTAAGCAGTAGAAACAGCAAAACCGCACTGCTAAACACATTGGCAACTATTTTTTTATTGGATGTTTCCATAATATACATATTTAATGGAGGGTGTAGTGTGCAGATAATCAGGCCTGTAATACTTTGTTCTGTTTTTCCAGGGGTTGAGCCCTGTGGAGGCCTAGAGTTTTAATCACCCCGGTATCCAAATCTTCCACTACCAAACTATATTTTGCAGGTTTTCGTGTTCTGGGTTGGTAATTGGTTTGTGGTACCCGAAGTACATAAATCAGTTCTTCGTTTTCATAGATTTTAAGAAGAGGTAGTTGTTGATAGCCTGTAAAGTGAATATGCGGCAGATAGAACGCAGCATTTTTAAGGAGGTTGTCTTCCTGACTTATTACAACAGGCCAACCGGGATATTGAGCATCGACTGCATCGACCTCTTTAAAGCGTTCATAACACTCCGTTCTAATGCTGCGTTCTTTTTTATTAAAAATTACCCTGCCAAAACCGTTAGCACGATCGTAAAGGATTTTAGGTTCTCTCTTGCGATCATAGGGATTTGCCACGGCATGGAGGGTAAACTTATTGCCAAAACCATCTGTGTGATTGCCAGTATAGGCCGGATTTTGGATTGTGTGATTTACGTGGGGTACCGGTGGCCAGAAACGTCTGGGCCATAAATTGTTTAAAGCAGGGCCTGCGAAGGCAAAACTACCTTCCTCATAATCATCCACCCCATATTGAATAAACGATGCCAGATGCTGATCACCGGCAATATGAAAAGCCATACCTTTTGAGATAATCTGAATAGCCTTATCTCTTTTGGCAGCCGGCCAGCCATTAGAATCCATATCTACTGTTGGGGCATCACCGGTAATGTACACCCCACGATTTGGTATTTTTAAACTTGGGACGATATCGTCACCTGTAGCTCCTTCAGGCAAGGTGGCAACTGTAGCAAAATTGGTCTGTGAAAAGACGGCTTTCATCTCTGCTCCGTGAGACCAGTCTCTAACCCAAGCTTCCAGAAAGTCTTCCTGACGAGCACCCAATAGTTCTGCCTTGGTATTTTTGTGTTTTTTAATGTCAAAATCGGGATTGCGTATAAAACCGTTGAATACATCTGCCTCTTTAGGCAGTACATTTTGGGGTGCTGATTTAAATTTGCGATCTTCTAATATCGCAAAACTTAATCCGGCATAGTTCCAATGGGTGTAATACACCCCAATATTGTTTTTTACGGGAGTGGGATCAAATGCGTCTGGCAGATGACTGGTTTGCGTAAACTGCACCATATTTACCCATTGCGGACTCATCTTATACCCCCCTGTGTCCTGAGCCGCACTGCTGAAACCCGATGAAGTATCAGCCAGTTTTCCTCCTTCACCCCATACATTGCCATGGTAAACGTCGTGATCGTCTGGGATAATTGCGCAAGGTTTATGTTTAAAAATCTCACGGTATGACCAGCCAAACATCATCCATTTTCTAAGATAATCGAGGCATTGCTTGTCAAAATCGCCCGTGAATTGGGCACGGAAACCGCCGGTAATTTCATAAAACTGATCTCCCAGAAAAACACTCAGGTCGTATTCCAGTTTTTGCAGACTGGCGGGGATATCTGCGTCGGGAAAACCATAATGTGCATTACAGCTGAAAACTGCGACTTTAAGCTCATCACGGTCTGCAGGTTCCCGCGCTATTGTACCCTCATAGCTGTAGGAATGAACGCCATCGCGCACCGGGATTTCTACTAAAATTCTATAAGGAGTATCGGCAGTCTTTTCCCAGTTTGCAATACTAAAATGAACAGCCCTGCCCGGGTGGTTGATGCGGGTTTCCTCTGCAGTTTCCCAGCTATCTTCTTTTTCAAACTGTAACATTATTTTATGACCGGTAATGGCTTCAATAGGAGCAAGCTGAGCCGTAAGTTTAAGTTTTTTACGATGAAGTGTATATTGTGCGAAACAGACAGGACCGAACAGATTTTCCTGATTCTGGTAAAGCTCGGGCGAGGTAATTTCCCAGTCTTCAAAGGAGGCTGCTGCCTCATCCTGATCGGTGCCCATGTTTTTGCCAAAACTTGATAACAAGGCAAAGTTGCCACTAAGATCCAGGTCATTAAGCTGCAGGGAGTCTGCCTTAAAAAGCACCTGATTGTTTTCTAAATTCAGTATAGTAACAGTACCTTGTATTCCTGTCGTGGTTGTTTCGGTTTGAAAAGTAAGCTGAAAGTATTCAGGTATTGCGCGCAATCCGGTTTCCAAATACTGGTTTCCTATTTGCAGTTTTCCGCCCGGAGTTACACCCACAACAAAACCTTCTCCAAATACAGCTGCTGAGCGAAAATCATCAAAGGGACCTTTAGCGCCTACCAGAAATCCTAAGCATCCTTCTGTAAAGTTGTCTAGAGCAGCGTTAAGCCTGTGGATTTTTACTGTAAGCAGGAGGTTAGCCTTCGGTTTGGCATTTTGTAAAGTAAGCAAGTGAAGGCTGCGGTTAAAACCAGTGATGTCATTAATGAGTTTGCCATCTTGTACCAGCCAGTCCTGCAACCTGTTGCCCCAATATTGAGGACCCGCCCATTTCATATCTGGCCAAAACTGCCATTCACTTTTAAAGTGAACTGAAAGAGGTCCCTGAAATAGCTGCCCCGACTTTTTAATAAATCCGTAACCCGGGTTAGCAAGAGGCAAAATGGAGCCCAGTGTGATGGTTTTTAAATACGATCTGCGTTTCATTCAGTCTAAAACTTTAGAATTCTCAGGACTGGTACTATGCCCTGTTTCAATACTGTAAGCTACTTTTAAACGAGCGTTGTGAGGGGTGACATTTTTTGCAAAATGGGGTGTAAAATCGTTCTATAACGGGAACTAGTACTTCTTTAGGAAGTTTTCAAGTTCTTCTGGATTTATTTTCTTTTTAAATGCGGATGGTGTGGTTTTAAAGGTTTCTTTAAAAATTTTGGTAAAATACTTGGTGTCGGAATATCCGGTTTCATAAGCAGCGTCCGAAATGCGATAATTATTGGCTACGATAAGCGCGGCGGCTTTTTTAACCTTGATGCTACGGTAGTATTCAGTGATTGATTTGCCCGTGATTTCCTGACATTTTCTAAAGATTACGGAGTAACTCATCGCCATTTTTTCAGATAAATCTTCCAGCTTAAAATCTGAATTATTTATATTCTCACGAAGTAACTGGGCCAGTTCTTGCATGAACTGTGCATCTTTGTTCTCATTTGCAGAAATGCCCGGCGTAGTGGTACTTTTAATCTGGTATCTGGATATAATGGTCTGGTTTCTTTTTAATGTATTTTTAATGCGAATGAGTAGTTCTGAAGGATTAAAGGGTTTGGTTAGATAGGAGACGGCACCGGCATTTAAACCAATAAGTCGGGAAGTTTCATCGGCTTTGGCTGTAAGCAGAATAATGGGTATGTGGTTAAAACGCCTGTGATTTTGAATTTTTTTAGAAAACTCCAGCCCGTCCATAACCGGCATCATTACATCGCTTACTATAATTGAAATCTGATCATGTTCCGTTTCAAGCAATTCTAAAGCCTCCCTTCCTGTGGCAGCAGTTTTGACATCATAGTGTTTTTCAAGAATTTCCCTTAAAAACTCTAGCATTTCCCTATTGTCTTCAACCACCAAAATTCCGTAAGTTTTAGCTTTTAAAGGGGGTGTCTCGTTATCTTCCAAAGGTTTGTGCATCAAGGTTTTAGCAGGTTCAGGGGTTAGGGTATTATGCCATTTATCCAAGTGTATGACGTCTTCCTGGCCCTCAAGATGAGCGGTTCCTTTTTTTAGAGTTACGGTAAATGTTGCACCTTCTCCGGGAGCCGATTTAATACTGATGTTTCCGCGGTGTAATTCAATGAGGTCTTTGCATAAAGCCAGGCCTATACCCAGTCCCTGAGCCTGTTTACCGACGGGTGCCTGGTAAAATACATTGAAAATCAATTTTTGATCTGCTTTAGCTATTCCTGGGCCACTGTCTATTACCTCAATAGTTACTTCTAGTGGGTGTTCGGTAATCTGTACACTTACTTTACCTCCTGCAGGGGTAAATTTAAATGCGTTGGAAAGTAGGTTATACAGTACATGCTCCATTTTATCTTTATCATAGCACAGTATAATTTCAGTATTGATGAGGTTGTAGCTAAACTGAATGTTCTGAGTAATTGCCAGCTCTTCAAAGGAGGAAGTCACCATACGTATATCTTTCATAAGATTACGAGGTTCTACGTAGATTTTAAGTTTATCCAAGGTTTTATTACGCACGGTGGTGAGATCTTTAGCAATGCGGGAAAGGCGTTCAGCATTATTTTTTATAAGGTATAAACGTCTTGCCCGTTTCGACTTTTTAGTTCCTGCTTTTTGCAACATGTCATTTAGCGGAGCCAGGATCAGAGTAAGTGGAGTTTGGATTTCGTGCGACATTTTAGAGAAAAAATCCATTTTCATGGCAAATACTTCACGATCTTTAAGATGTTGCCACTCGTCTTGTTTTAGTTTTTGACGCACGTGATTCCACTGTGCATACAGGTAAATAATGCTCAAAAACACAAGGGTATATGCTAAGATAGCCAGGTTACTTTCCCACCAAAAAGGAGCTATACTTATAGCTATTTGCCTAAGGGCTGCCGGTCTGGGATTATTACCCTGGTTTGCTCTGATCTCAAGTACGTATTTCCCATGTGGGATGTTTGTATAGGTTGCTTTGCGATCTCCAGTAGCATCTATCCATTTGGTGTCAAAACCTTTTAATCTGTATGAATAGCTGAAATCCGGGCTAATCACGTTGCCTACAGCATAAAAGCTACACGAAAAAGAAGACTGTTCTGCTTTGAGATTCAGATTGGAAATGGAGTTATAATCGGTACTGATCTGATCTGGGATAATACGTTTAGCTTCGGTATTTAGAATTTCAATTTCACTAATATTTAATGCGGCTTCAGTAGGCAGGGAGATAATCTCCTGGGGTCTCAAAGCACTCAGTCCGTTTGTACCCCCAAAATATAATTTACCAGTATTGTCCTTAAAGGATGCTCTGCGAATGAACTGATTACCCTGCAAGCCGTCTGATACATAAAGGGATTTTATTGTATTGTTAACGGGATCAAATTTATGAAGGCCGCTTGCTGAACTTAACCAAAGGTTGCCCTGGTCATCTGCCTGTATAGACTCTATTTCAATTTGTTGTAATTCGGGCAACTGCTGTAAGGAGGTATATTTAAGCGAGCGGGTGTCTAGCTTCACCAGAAAGCCGCTATTTATTTTAAGCCAAAGAGTTGAGCCCTGGCTTATAATATCAGAAATCTTATGCTCAAATCCTTCAGCTTTTTTTAAATATGCTGTTGAAATAAATTCAGACTGCTCCAGATTTTTTTCTTCATTAAAACGGTATAGTCCTTTAGAGCTTGCGAGCCAAATGCTACCTGTAGCATCTTGAACAATGGCTTCAATATTTTCACCTTCTAACCCATTAGAGCCAAAATCATAAGAGGCCAGTAAATTGCGGGAGCTGTCGTAGAGGCGTACACCTATTACAGAACCAGTCCAGATGCGCCCCTGTTTGTCTTTGAATACGGTGCGTACATCCTGCACGCCCTCAAGACCCTGAGCTACCTTAACTGCTTTTTCTTTACCCGACGGCAATACAAACAAGCCTCTGAGGTAGGTCCCTACCCAGAGGTTACCCAGCTCATCGACTACCATAGACTGTATGTAAGTAGCTTCGAAAGCTTGATTTTCAAGATAATTGTAGGTGTTGCCCTGACTATCAATCCGTGTAAGACCGCTTCCATCTGTGCCTATATACAGGTTTCCATCTGGGGCTTTTAAAACAGATAAAATTCGGGAAGGTACCTCACCGGACAAGCCGGGATAATATTCTATCCTGGGATTATAAGACGGTAGAATATCTAGCTGCCCCCCCTTGATGACCAGCCAGATGTTTCCAGATTTATCTTCTTCAATGTGCCTAACCGTGTTATTGGAAAGTGAGTAGGGATTACGCAAATTTTTTTTATATACGGTAAAGTCTAAATTCTGAGGATTGATTTGAATCAGACCTTCCCCATCAGTACCTGCCCATATCCGGTCTTTACTATCCGCATAAATAGACCTAAAAAGCGTCTTGTTGAGATCAGCCGATTTTTTCGAAAAATCAAATTTTTTGAATTTATCCAGACCTATATTGTAGATATAAAGCCCTTCAGTCTCTGTAGCAATCCAAAGTTTATGTTGCTGATCTAGAGTAATTTCAAAATGTTCAAAGGATTTTACTTGAAAAGGAAGTTTAAGCTCGGTGAGTTTCTGGTTCTTAAAATTGTAACTGTAAATTTTTTCACTGGTTGAAGCGATCCAAACGGTTTGATTACCGTCAAAAATTAATTGATGAATTCCCTGAATGATTCCTGCGGCCAGGGGTAAGCTAAAAATGGGTTTGAATTCGGCGTTTTCGGTAAGGCTGTAAACCGAGCCGTCCTGACTGCCAAACCAGATTCGCCCCAGTCCTATATCGGTAATTGTTGTAAAAGAATTAGTAGCATTTTTGCGATCGTATGTTTTTATAACTCCTTTACCGTCTATTTTAACAAGTTTTCCTCCATAGAGACTTACCCAGGTATTGTTTTGACTATCAGCATACAACAGGGCATCCCGTTTATTGGTGAAGGATTCTCCAAAAAAATCGCGGTAATCCAGCTTGTCGAAGCCATAACCAGTGTATTTATAAATACCGTCAATATCACTTACCCACACCGTACCTTCTGCATTGCTTACAACCTTTGAAGTGCTTCTAAACATTTTATCCAGGTGTATCAGGTTGTAGTTATTTTGTGCCTGAATACACATGCAAGAACAACTTAAAAATAGGAAGCAAAAAAGATTTTTTAGATCCATCGTCACAATTATTTGCTTGAAGCGCTAAAGATATCGCTAGAAATTAAATAAAATCATGCGAATAGTTTAAAAAATGTTTCTAGAGCGTCAAAATTTAGATAAAGTATTGAATGCTAAAGGATTTTGCTGATTTTATCGGACTTAAAAGACAAATCTGCCCACCGTTTAAAAAATACCAATATTAAAACTTTGTTAACGGTGCTGACAGGGATTGATAAGCCTGTGGTATCCTCTAGTACAAACTGATAAAAGCCAAGGTTAATTATGAGAAAAATTAAATCAAATGTATTCCTTTACTTCCTTTTGCTTTTTTCTCTAAGCCTTTCTGCTCAGAAAATTGCCATCTCGGGAACTGTTACAGATCCTAAAGGAGTGCCCCTTCCGGGAGTTAATGTAATTGAAAAAGGAACCAGTAATGGGGTTACAACAGATTTTGACGGGAATTTCAACCTACAGGTTGCTGAAGATGCCGTACTTCGCGTATCCTATCTGGGCTTTAAACCCCAGGAGGTACCCGTTACAAGTCAAACAAGTTTCAGTATTAGCCTTGAAGAAGACTCTGCCCAGCTTGATGAAGTGGTCGTCGTGGGATATGGTACCTTAAGAAAAAGTGATCTTACCGGTTCTGTATCGACTATAGATGCCAAAGATGTACAGGCAGCCCCAGCTTTAAATATCGAAAATGCTATCCAGGGGCAATCTCCGGGTGTTTTTGTAACAGCTACAAATGGAGCACCGGGCTCTGGTGCAACCATCAGGATACGTGGAGGGAATTCTATAACTGCAGGTAATGAGCCTCTCTACGTAATAGATGGATTTATAGGTGGAGGAAATTTAAATACTATCAATACGCAGGATATAAAATCTATTGAAATATTAAAGGATGCTTCTGCAACTGCTATATATGGTGCTCGCGGAGCTAATGGTGTAATATTAATTACCACTAAACGAGGTAATGCAGGTGGAGGCTTTAGTTTAGATGCCTTTACAGGTATTCAAGAGATTCCTGAGTTTATAGACGTTCTTAATGGTCAGCAATATGCAGAGATGGTAAATGAAGCACAGGCTATTAATGGAGAGGCGCCTATTTATGAAAATCCAGCTGCCATAGGTGAAGGAACAGACTGGCAAAGGCTTATTGCTCAAACCGGGTATGTGCAAAATGTAACCGCCAGTTTTAACGGCGGGAGCGAAAAAACTAAAGCTTATGTTTCTGCTAACTATTATAATCAAACCGGTGTGATACGGGAAACAGGTTTTAATAGGTATCAATTAAGAACTAATATTGACCAGCAAGTTACCGAAGGATTTAAGTTAGGTACCACAACAAACCTGAGTTATATAAAGCGGGAGCAGGAAAAAACCGGTCTGGGTCAGGCTATTCGTTTAAATCCAGCAGATCCCATTTATGATGAGAATGGGAATTATAACATTGAAGATACTTTTTCTGGAGTATTTTATTCTAACCCGGAAGCTAACCTCGATCTTATCACAGCTTACAATACCGAAGCCCGAATTCTTGCCAGTCTTTTCGCCGAATGGAAGATTACAGATGGTCTAACCTTCAGACCCACTTTTAGTACAGATGTCTCTAATGCACGCAACTACTCCTATACTCCGGCGGCACTTCCTTTAAATATCAGAAATAATAACGGGGGATCGGCTTATATTTTTCAAAGTGAAAATATCAGCTTGGTAACAGAGGCACTTTTTAACTATTCAAAAGATATCAATGAAAATAACCGAATTGATGTGGTAGCCGGGGCTACGGTTCAGAATGATAACGATAAAAGCGTATCTACAACGGCCAATGATCTTTTTACAGATGTAACTTTGTTTGATGCAATTCAGCTTGCATCTCCAGATATGGTGTCGGTGAACAGTGGTTCTACAGAGCGCGATATAGTTTCATATCTGGGACGTATTAATTATTCCCTTTTAGATAAATATTTATTTACGGTAACGGGCAGACGTGATGGTTCCTCGGTTTTTGGTGAAAACAACAAGTGGGCAAATTTTGGAGCGGTAGCTTTGGGATGGAATCTTGCAAAAGAAAAATTTATTGATGAACTCAATATTTTCGATACGTTTAAGCTACGTGCCAGTTTGGGAGAATCCGGAAATCAGGGTATAAGTCCCTATCAAACTTTAGGTGCCCTAAACAGAAATACCGCGGTATTTAATGGTACCGAATATGTAGGTGTTTCTCAAAACAGGTTGCCCAATCCTGATTTAAAATGGGAGCGAACCAGCCAGCTCGACATTGGTCTTGAGATGGCTTTTCTCAACAGAAGCCTACGGTTTGAAGTAGATTATTACAAGAAAACCACAGATGATTTATTATATGATGTGCAATTGCCCTATCAGGTAGGTTTTGACAGTCAGTTGCAAAATGTTGGAAAAGTAGAAAACCAGGGATTGGAATTTGCCTTAAGCAGTACGATAGTCAATAAGGAAGATCTGACGGTCAATTTTTCAATTAATATGAGTACCAACAAAAACAGGGTGGTAGAACTTGCGCAAGGTCTTGATGAAGTAATCATACGCAGAAGCCCGCTTCCTGAATTAAATCCCCTCTCTGGGCTGATACCCGGCGAGACTATAGGAGCCTTTTTAGGATTGGATTATTTAGGAACCTGGAGCACTCAGGAAGAGATTGATAATTCAGGTCTGGATCCTGCACAGATCGCCATTTTGGAACCGGGTGACCAGAAATACGGAGATTTTAACGAAGATGGCTTTATAAACAATGATGACAGTCACGTAATAGGAGATCCAACCCCGGATATCTTTGGGGGTTTTAACGCAGATGTACAATACAAGAATTTCTCCCTGGCGGTTTATTTCCAGGGTAGTTATGGGAATGATTTGTATTCCATTGATTATGTAGCATTGGGGAATGGAGATTTGAGATCTAATAACTACGGTTTTTTAGTAAACCGCTGGACTCCTGAAAATACCGATTCAGACATACCCCGGGTACAGGCAACACGACAAAAGTTTTCCAGTACGGCAGATGTGCACGATGGCTCCTTTCTAAGGCTTAAAACTTTAAGACTGGGTTATGATATACCTATGGAGTCTAAGACATTTAAGAATATCAATATTTATTTTACAGGAACCAACCTATTGCTTTGGAAAAGTGATGAGTTTTTAGGCTATGATCCGGAGGTAAGCAATCAGGGAACTTCGACCCTGCAACGAGGATTTTACGCTGCAGATTATCCACAAAACAGATCCTATAATTTAGGGTTGCGAATTGAACTTTAAAGAAATTAATTATGAAAAGATTAATCCAATTAATAAGCCTATTTAGTGCACTGTTTTTCTTAGGCGCTTGTGAAGATTATTTAACCGAAGAACCCACTAATTTTATTTCGCCGGAACAGTTTTACAATACGTCACGAGATGCAGATATTGCCTTGATAGGGATGTATGCCCAGCTGTCTAATGGAAGCATTTATAGCAGGGATTTAGAAATGATAGGTATGCACGGAGATCCGGCAGTCTCACCAAACCGGGTGATAACTCTGGCACAGTCACGTTATGATTATTCGGCAGGTTTTGGAGATTTTGCAAATATATGGCGACAACTCTATGCGCTCATTGGTGATGCAAATAAAGCCATCGGAAGACTTGAGGCCTCATCATTATACCCTGATGAGAGTGGTCAATTTCTGGGAGAAGCACTATTTTTAAGAGCTTATGCTTACTATTCACTGCAACAATTTTATGGAGGAGTACCTCTCTGGACTGATGAACTCACAGATAATGCAGAAGAGATAGCAACTCTGCCCAGGGCTGCCGTAGAAGAAGTGCGTGATCAAATTATTGCAGATTTGATAAGGGCTCAGGATCTTCTTCCGGATTCTTACAGCGGTAATTTTGTAAAACAACGTGCCACCAAATGGGCTGCAAAGTCTCTACTGGCCAAAACTTATTTATATACAGAGCAGTGGGATCTGGCACAGGATGCAGCAGCAGAGGTCATAAACAGTCAGCAGTTTTCCCTGTTACCCTCCTATAAGGATATATTTACGATGGAAAATGAATTTAATGAAGAAATTATACTGACGGTAGATTTTGACAAGGATATTAAAATTACCTCCAGAGGTTTACGCTATGGAATACGACCTGTAGATGAAGCTGCTGCCAACAGGGAATCCTGGATGTCTGGCTTTGGTCATTATGTGGTGAGAAATAGTTTTATAGACAGCTATGAAGAGGGCGACACGCGCCTGGCGGGTCTTATTTTTGATGAAAATCTTGCAGGTAACACACTCAATTTTGTCTATATGGCAAAGCATCAGCGTACCCAAGAGGTAGATGATGCTTTAGGAATAAACTTTATCATATTCAGACTGGCCGATATTCTGCTGGTCCACGCGGAAGCAGCCGTCGAAAATAATGATCTCCAGGCAGCAGTAACGAGCTTGAACAGGGTGCGGTTTCGAGCTGGAGTACCAGATATTACCGGTTTAGGGCAAGCAGACTTGCGAGAAGCTGTACGGCAGGAGCGTATATGGGAGCTGGTAGGAGAAAATCACGGTAAAGTAGACCGTATGCGCTGGGGTACTCTAGTTGAAGATATAAAAGCCCTCCCTGCTCTTGCTGAGCAAGCTGGTGAACCTGTGGGTTTACGGCAAATGGCACAAATACAGGCCGGGAATATTTCCGAGAGACATTTGCTACTTCCTATCCCCGAGCAGGAAATACGAAAAAATCCCAATCTTACGCAAAATCCCGGCTGGGAATAAGAGGAGTAGTTGAAACTTATTTTAAAATCGTCACTGTTCTAGATATATACCGAGATTAATTGATGAAAAAGCCAGAATTCTTCCATTTAACAATCGTTCTCTCTTTCCTATTCATCATGAGTTGTACAGATTCAAAAAAGGAGTCTGCCTCTCTTACAAAATCAGCAATTAGCCAGGCCAAAAAACCCAATATCATCTACATTCTTGCAGATGATTTGGGCTTTGGTGAATTGGGGGTTTATGGTCAGGAAAAAATTGAAACCCCGCATATTGACGCTTTAGCAAATACCGGGATGCTTTTTACACAGCACTACAGCGCGGCTCCCGTATGTGCCCCGGCCCGCTATATGCTTCTAACCGGTGAGCATTCGGGTACCGCTTATATCCGTGGCAATGACGCCTGGAGCGAACGTGGCGATGTCTGGGATTATGCCGCGATGGAACAGGATTCAACTTTAGAAGGTCAACGTGCCTTGCCGGCAGATACCCAGATTTTTCCACAGCAATTACAAAAAGTAGGCTATGTCACAGGGGCTTTTGGTAAATGGGGACTGGGTGCACCTCAAACCAATTCCATTCCTACGAAAATGGGATTTGATTTCTTTTATGGCTTCAATTGTCAGCGACAAGCTCATAATTATTTTCCACAGCATTTGTACAAAAATGAGAACAGAGTGTATCTGGAAAATGCGATACCTCCTCCACATAAAGCGATTCCTGATGCGTTTGACCAGAGTGACAGCAACAGTTATATACCCTATCGCGGAAAGGAATATGCTCCCAGCCTGATTTTTGATGAATTGATTTCGTTTATTGATGGGGCTGGTCAGAGTCCATTCTTTATATATTGGGCTACCCCATTGCCTCATACTGCCTTACAAGCACCCCAGCGCTGGATAGATTATTATCATAATAAATTTGGTAAGGAAGAACCCTACACAGGGCCAGCTTATTATCCCAGTCAATACCCAAGGGCAACTTATGCAGCAATGATTTCCTATCTTGATGAAAATGTAGGTAAACTGGTAAATCATCTTAAAAAAAGCGGAAACTACAATAACACCCTGATTATTTTCACATCAGATAATGGACCAACTTATACCGGCGGGGTGGATCCCGTATATTTTAAAAGTGCAGCTCCTTTTGAAGGAGAATATGGCCGGGGTAAAGGTTTTCTCTATGAAGGTGGTATACGCGTACCTATGATTGCGTCCTGGCCGGCTAAAATTGAACCCGGGACTAAAAACACATTGCCCAGCACCCATTATGATGTTGCTGCGACTTTAGGAGACCTTACAGGATTTAAGATGCCACAATCAACCGATGGGATAAGCTTTTTACCCACTTTGATAGGAAAACCGCAGCCACAAACCCACGAATTTTTGTATTGGGAATTTCCCGAAACCGGGGGGCAGATCGCCATACGCTTGGGAAAATGGAAACTTGTCAGGATGAATCTCAAAGAGCAGGAGGGATCAACTTTGGAACTTTATGATCTAGAGGAAGATCCCCGTGAAGTTAATAACGTCGCTCACGAAAATCCGGATGTTCTAAAAGAAATGGAAGAAATTTTTAAAAGGGAGCATCGCACACCCGAGGTGAAGACCTTCAGTATTCCAAAACTGGAAGAAGGCTTGTTTACCGAATGAATAGGTTAGTTTTAACCATAATAAGAAATCAGATGAAATTATATGTTGCCCTGCTGTATTGTGTTTTAAGCTGTAATCTTATGGCTCAAACCTATTGGCTCAAATCTCCAGATGAACAATCAACAATTACGGTAGAGATAGGGGACGAAATCATTTTTAATGTAAACAAAGCTGAAAAATTAACGATCCCTCAGGCCAAAATAGGCCTGACCCTTGACGAGCATCAATTGGGTAAAAATGCCGAAGTTCAAAGCGCGAAAACTAAAAAAATGACGAGTCAGATTCAGGTGCCTATACCCCTGAAATCTAAGATGATTGACGACACATACAATCAATTGGTAATCCGTTTTAAGGAAGGGTATTCCTTAGAATTTAGAGCTTATAACGCAGGGATAGCTTATCGTTTAATAACCCATTTAAAAGGGGAGCAATTGGTTGTGGATGAACAACTTGAAGTTCAGTTTCCTGAAATGGCCACATCTTATTTTCCATTTGAAGAATCTACTTACTCTCATTACGAACAAATATTTACCTATACCAAAATAGACACCATCAGTAAGGGGAAATTTGCCGCTTTACCAATCCTTTTTCAGGCAGATGATATGAAGATACTTTTTTCTGAAGCAGATTTGTATGATTACCCCAACCTGTTTTTTGAAAGTATGGGCAAAGGTCGTTTCCGCGCAAAGTTTCCAAAGGCAGTTGCAGAAACGAAACCTCAACCCGGCAGGCGGGCTGACCGCAACGTAGTTATTACAAAAGAACATCCATACATAGCCCTAACAGCCGGAAAACGCACATATCCCTGGAGGGTTTTTATAATGACTGAGGAAGAAAAAGAACTTATTCAGCAAGAATTGGTTTTTTTACTTTCGCGAGGTCAGCAGATTACAAGCACAGATTGGATTAAACCTGGTAAAGTCGCCTGGGATTGGTATAATGCAAATAATCTTTATAATGTAGCATTTAAAGCTGGCTTAAATACAAAAACCTACAAATATTACATAGACTTCGCTGCTCAATATGGCATTGAATATGTTATTCTGGATGAAGGTTGGACTAAATCAACTACCGAAATCCGCCAATTTAATCCAGATATAGCCGTTCAGGAACTTATAGATTATGGTAAAAAAAGAGGGGTAGGAATCATTTTATGGTGTTTATGGAAACCTCTCGATGAAAATATGGAGGAAATACTGGATACCTATGCCAGTTGGGGAGCGGTAGGTATTAAGACCGATTTTATGCAAAGGGCAGACCAGTATATGGTTAATTCTTATGAAAAAATTGCTAAAGCATGTGCAGAGCGTAAACTTCTGGTAGATTTTCATGGTGCCTATAAGCCATCGGGCCTACGCCGGGCCTACCCTAATGTAATAAGCTACGAGGGGGTACACGGTAATGAAAACAATAAATGGGACAATGATGTTACTCCCTCACACAATCTTACACTTCCCTTTACACGCAATGCAGTGGGACCTATGGATTATACGCCTGGAGCTATGCGAAATGCGCAAAGTATAAACCATGCCATTGTTTTTGACAGACCCATTAGCCTTGGAACACGCGCACACCAGGCAGCAATGTATGTAAATTTTGAGAGCGCGTTGCAAATGCTATGCGACAGTCCTTCGGCTTATCTGGCAGACCAGAAAACGGTTGAAATGATTGCTCAGATACCAACAACCTGGGATCAAACCAGAGTGCTGGAAGCTAAAATTGCTGAGTATCTTACCATTGCACGTAAAAAAGGTGAGGACTGGTATCTGGGATCCATGACAGACTGGAGTGAGCGTGACCTAAATCTGGATCTTTCCTTTCTGGATGCCGATCAGACCTATGAGGTACACATTTTAAAAGATGGCATTAATGCAAATACCTATGCGGAAGATTATGTTGTGGAAACTCGGGAGTTGACTAAAGATGATACACTTTCATTACATTTAGCTAAAGGCGGAGGATGTCTGATTATCTTTCGGAAAAAATAAAGTTAAGAGAATAATGCTATAAGTAAGCCTGGAGGTATAGACATTCACAGCCTGGACATCGCTTTGAACCGAATAAGAGAGTATGAAAATAACATTTTAAAACTCTATCATACTGAATGGAAGAGCATGTTTTAAACCAGCTTTCCATTTTTCAATCTCCTAAGCCATTCTGGCGTTTTATTTTCTGCAAATAATCCATCAGGAGCGGGTCATCTTTTAAATACTGTTCTAATTCTATAAAGGAATACTGAAGCAATTCCTGCTGAGATACTAAAATACGCGATACCTGTTTGGAGATTTTTATCCTGTCATAGGTGTAAAACGGATCAATACTTCTTAACTCCAGAAGCTGAGCGAAATAATCCAGAGCCGATTTAGCGGTACCCGGGTCATTAATAGCCGGAGACATAGCTTTAACGGCCACTTCAACCAGATGTTTAAACCCTGTTTCCGGCACGCTCAATGGAACCTCGTGATCTACGGCAAAAAAACCCGAAAGTTTATTAAGTACAGGTGTCGAAAGAGTACCCTTATAGGTAAACAGCACATCTTTCCGGTTTACAAACTGACCCGGCAATTGGGTAAGGCAGAGTTCAATTTTTTCCTTTTGGCAGAAAGCAATGAGTTTATCAAATTCCGGCTGATGCAAATAGCCTGCCTTACCTAAACTAAATGAGTTTTCAAAAGCGCTGTCTGGTGCAGGGATACGAAAATCCCTGTGGGTTCTGTGCTGGCTTTCCAGATTTTTTTCGGTACGCAGGAATACCTGTCTTAAAACGTAGTTGATGTGAATACTTTGAGAAACTGTATGTATAAAATAGATAAACAAAAACACACAGATGACAGCAAAGAACACGCCCAGGCTTGCTGCAAATTTTGGGAAGGTGCCGGTATCGCGACTGGCGATGGGGATCGCCAGAATAAGCGCATAAATGATGGTCCCCGAACTGAAACCCAGTACCAGTTGATGGTGTTTTTCAGAAAGAATAAGGGGAATGAGGCGTGGCGAATAATTGCTGATGTTTCGGTTTAACACATTCATTACCATGGTATAGCTAAAAATGGTCAGAGTAAAAATTCCACCAATTATAAATGCCAGGATAAACTGCACATCGGGCTTTTCGGTAATAATGAGACCGCTCCAAATGGAATCATCCGAAACAGGCACCTCTATTCCCAACTGAAGGATTGCTAGGAGCATAAAACACAGTGCCAATACCGATGGTATTAAAGCAATGCTGTTTAAAATTTTCTTAAGCGTAGAAAGCATTAAAGCAGTTTTTTATACTTAATAATATATAAGTTTTTCACCTTTAGCTGTTTGCCTAATGACTATGCAGATACCCCTAATTCCCTGAATAACTATAGAAACCCTAGAATCTGTAAATAGGAATGTTCTGCACATCCCGTCTGCACATTTTATAAACGCAGGTTCAGGATCGGGCAGTACACTTGGCGTACAGTTAGTTGTGATCAACCGAAATACCTTCCTTTTTAAATTTGGAAGATTTTCAAAAATAATTCTTAGAAATAGGTTAGGCGTTAATACTAAGCCAATTAAAATCTAATTAAAATCCAATTGATTGAAAGCATTATCTTATTCAAAGCGTAGAAGGTTTTATTACTTTCCAATACAAAAATTCGCAAAAATATTCCCCAACAGCTCATCATTCGTGACCTGCCCGGTGATTTCCCCGAAATGGTACAGGGCTTCCCGAATGTCTATGGCCAGCAGGTCGCCACTGAGCCCGGCATCAATTCCCATTTGTACCTTTTCAATTTCTTCTAAAGCTTTTAGCAATGCATCATAATGCCGTGAGTTGGTCACCAGGGTTTCATTGTTTCGCAAAGCACCGGTGTTTACAAATTGTAGTAGTTTATCGGTGAGTTCTTCAACGCCGGTCTTGTTTTTAGCAGAGAGGAGGTGCAGGTTTGCGATTTGCGATTTGAGGTTGGCTAAGGCTGTTTCACTAAGCTTATCTACTTTATTGGCTACCACAACCAGGGGCTTCTGCGGAAACTGGTTTTTGATCTTTTCAATTTCAATTTTTAATGCTGAATTCTGAATTCTGAATTTTTCCGCATCAAATAGGTAGATGACGATTTGAGATTGTTCTATTTTCTGAAAGGTTTTCTGAATCCCCAAACCCTCAATGACATCTACCGTCTCGCGAATTCCGGCAGTATCTATAAATCGAAAACCAATCCCGCCTATGCTGAGTTCGTCTTCAATCGTATCTCGGGTCGTTCCGGCGATATCGCTTACAATGGCGCGTTCCTCGTTAAGCAAAGCGTTGAGCAGGGTTGATTTCCCCACATTAGGTTCACCAACAATCGCAACCGGAATTCCATTTTTAATTACATTACCTGTCGCAAAGGAGTCGATAAGGCGTTTTAAAACCCGGGTGATTTTGGCAATAAGCTCCTGAAATTCTTCGCGGTTGGCAAACTCCACATCTTCTTCGGCAAAGTCGAGTTCGAGCTCAATAAGTGAGGCAAAATTGAGCAGTTCCTGGCGCAACTGGGCAATTTCGTTACTAAAACCTCCGCGCATTTGCTGCATCGCAATCTGGTGCGCTCCGGCATTGTCGCTGGCGATGAGGTCGGCTACGGCTTCAGCCTGACTCAAATCCATCTTTCCATTGATAAAGGCCCGCAGGGTAAACTCTCCGGCTTTGGCGGCGCGGCAGCCTTTTCTAAATAAAAGCTGAAGAATTTCCTGCTGAATATAGGGGCTTCCGTGGCAGGAGATCTCGACGGTAGGTTCGCCGGTGTAGGAACGTTTTCCTTTAAAAAGGGATACTAAAGCCTCGTCGATGATTCGGCTGCCATCCGCGATATTGCCCAGATGCAGCGTATGACTGTCCTGATCTTTGAGGAGCTTTCCGCTTTTGGCTTTAAAGACTGAAGAAACTACAGCGATGGCTTCTGCGCCCGAAACCCGAATGACAGCAATAGCCCCGGCACCGGGAGCTGTTGCTAAGGCGGCGATGGTATCTTGTATTTGCATAAAGGCAAAATTAGATAAATTTTATGGCTCTCTAGGGGCAAATAAAAAGCCACTTCGATTAGAAATGGCTTTTGTCTAATTTTTCATCAAAAATTTAGTTCACGGCAATATCTTTAAATGTTCCGGTAATGGTCATAGTACTGTTCTGTATGGGTTCGACCGTATTTACGGTTATAGTTCCACCTATATAGGTCACATTTCCCACCTTTTCAAGCTGAGAAATTGTAATACTTCCGTTTATACCCACAAAAGGCTCAATATTGTAAGAATTGGTATAGGTATAATTTACAGCGCTACTGGACGCAGTACCTATGCTAAGCACATCATCTATAGCCAAATCACTAAATTTTTTGATTAGTACCTGATCAGATCCTTCTTTTGAGGTGTCAAACGTAATGTTCAGATTTCCGCTAGTTAAACTGGTTGTTGCACCGTCTAATCGAAAGGGGTCATCATTGTAAACTATTGAGAACACCCTGCCATTTCGCTTACCTTCATATGATGCGGTACGTCCCGGCGTTTCGGTTACTTCTTCAGGATTTGAGTCATCTGAAGAGCAACTTAGTGCTACAAGAATTAAAAGGAGACTGGTAAGAAGTAAAAGGTTTGATTTCATAATTCTAAAAGTTAAAGTGTTTTTGGGTACATCGTTTGGGACAATACATGTCATCATGTTTTCCTGAAAAGGTGAAAATCACTGGAGATTTAATTTGTACTCTCCCCAAATGGTCCTGTTTATATACCATAAAAAATCCCCAACAGACGAATCTGCCAGGGATTTCCAACTAACCAACCAAAAAATCAACATTATATCCGTTTCCGGATTAAATTTTAAGTTCTGCGACTGCGGTCAGCAATAATCTCAATGCTGCCCATCTCGCAATCATTTGCGTTCTTATTAATAAAACCGGTTTGCTTGTAGATGCGACCGCTGCGGTCGTAATGCATTTTCCTATTTCCGATACGATCTAAAAGTCCTTTCTTGTAAGTGATAGGAATATTCCCCACTCGGGCAACCTTGCCATCTCTTAAATAGTGCAGATTTAAACTACCTATTTGTACTACCTGTCCCTTTCGGTTATATTGTACATACCCTTTGCGGTAATTGGCACCAGTTCTATACACATCATAACGTCCAGGATTATAGATTTCACGTACGTACTGGCCGTTTAAGCGCACCGAGGAAGGCGTGACGTTAAAATCAATTGCGCCGTCAGGATATACCAGAAACTCAATGCCGTTTTCAATAAATACCACCGGTTGCATAAGGTTTCGATTAACAGCCACGCTGTATTCTCCTTTACGAGGTGGATTGAAATCTGCAGCCTGCGCAGCAATTCCAACCGTGAAACTGGCTGCTAAAAAAAGTACGATACGTTTCATAATTCTGCATTTTAGGATTGAAGTTTAAACCTTCAATCTGATTACGCTTCATTATATTCAAACGGTGTGCCAAAATTTTTAATTCGGAGTTCAGAATGCAGAATTAAGAGTTTCTGGAGTTTTGTAAAAATATGTTAATCAATATTTTAGGTGTGAAATGCAGCCATATGAGAAAGTATTGGAAATCACCTCAAAACTCAGGTTCTACTCTGAAGCTGAAGTGATTTTCTAGGAGCCGAAAAGAACAAACTTCTATCTAATAATAGCCTATCTAAGATTTTACCTAAGGTACGCGATACAATCACGCACAAACAGGAAATTTTCAATTTCTTGATAATGTTCTGTTCATTTTCTTTGCTTCTCCAAAGAAAACGAACCAAAAGAAAGGAGCCCCTCGCTTAGGAATTTTTCGCCTTAGGTCGAAAACCGCCTTGTCAGCTCCGCGTCGCTATCGCTCCTGAATCTCGGAGCTTCCTGCGGCTATTCTTAACCGAGGGATGGACATTCGTTTAACCCTTCGGGTTTTTATAATTCTAACGAAAACAGGGTTGCAAACTATAGTTCTGTAGGGTGTTTTGTTCATTTTCTTTAGCTCACTGTTGCTTATTGATTTTGGAGCTCGAGAACCTCGTACCTCGGTTTGCTTCTCCAAAGAAAACTAACCAAAAGAAAAGAGGACTAAAGAATGATATTCTTAGTTCCATTTTAGAATCGGCCTACAAGAAGATATCGTAAAATTTGAAGTGAGCGTAACGTCGCAGGCGGTTCTGTTTGAGGCCGCGATAGCGGACGAGTTAAGCGCATGCAGTGCAGTGAACGATAAATTTAGATATCGTCTTGTGAGCCTAGCGTTTTTTGTTTCTTTTTTTGGCGATGCAAAAAAGAAAGGAACATTCTTCAAACTATAATTAGCTGTAAAGAATTAATATTTAAAGTACACGATACAATCTCGTACAAATGTGGGATATTTAGGATTAGGTTATTAATGAAGTTTTAGCTCTCTTCTTTCCCGAAACCTCGGGAGAGAAGGGAGGGGGGATGAGGACTAAAGCTTCTCCCTCAAATACTCAGCAGTAAAGGATTTCTTATTTTGGGCCACTTCCTCCGGAGTGCCGGAAGCGATAAGGTGACCGCCGTTTTCGCCGCCTTCCAGACCCAAATCGATTACATGATCGGCGCATTTGATCAAATCGAGATTGTGCTCCACCACGAGTATGGAGTGCCCGTTTTTAATCAGCGCCTCAAACGATGCCAGCAACTTCTGAATATCATGGAAATGCAACCCGGTAGTGGGCTCGTCAAAAATAAACAGGTTTTTCTCTTTGGTCGTACCTTTAACCAGAAAGGAAGCCAGTTTGATACGCTGAGCTTCTCCGCCGGAAAGGGTAGACGAACTCTGCCCAAGCGTGACATAGCCAAGACCCACATCCTGTAAAGGCTTAAGTTTGCGGGTGATTTTATCCTGCTTGTTTTGGGTGAAAAAATCGATGGCATCATCAATAGTCATGTTGAGGATATCGTCGATGTTTTTATCTGCAAACGTGACTTCAAGCACTTCCTTTTTAAAGCGTTTTCCTTTACATACCTCACATTCCAGATGCACATCGGCCATAAACTGCATTTCGATGGTGACTTCACCCTCGCCTTTACAGTTTTCGCAGCGCCCGCCATCTACGTTAAACGAGAAATGCTTGGTTTGGAAATTGCGGATTTTACTCAGTTTCTGATCGGCATACAGCGAGCGGATATCGTCATAGGCTTTGATGTAGGTAACGGGGTTGGAACGCGAAGAACGGCCTATGGGATTCTGATCTACAAACTCGATGTTTTTAATATTGTCAAATTTGCCTTCAATCCCGGTCATCTGACCCATTTTCTCTCCGTAACCCCCGGTTTCCTTGAGCATAGCGGGGTAGAGCAGCTTTTTAACCAGTGTACTTTTACCACTACCCGAAACTCCGGTTACCGCTACAAAAACACCAAGCGGAAAGCGGACGTCGATATTTTTTAAATTGTTTTCGCGCGCGCCAAGGATATCAACATAGTATTTAGAAGTACGTCGTTTTGCCGGCACTTTGATTTCCATAGTGCCGTTGAGGTATTTCGCTGTAAGCGAATCGCTTTTTAAAATGTCATCGTAAGTACCTGTGGCCACTACGTTACCACCATAGGTTCCGGCTTCGGGGCCGATGTCTATAATCTCGTCTGCGGCTTTCATAATGTCCTCGTCGTGCTCCACCACAATCACGGTATTGCCCAGGTCACGCAGGCTTTTAAGAACTTCAATAAGACGCTCGGTGTCTTTAGGGTGCAGGCCTATGCTGGGCTCATCCAGAATATACATCGATCCTACAAGGCTGCTTCCCAATGAAGTCGCCAGATTGATGCGTTGCGATTCACCGCCTGAAAGCGTGTTTGATTTCCGGTTTAACGTGAGGTAATTGAGCCCCACTTTTGAAAGGAATTCGAGTCGGCTTTCAATCTCGGTGAGCAGGCGTTTAGCGATTTTAGCATCGTGTTCGCTCAAATCAAGGTTTTTAAAGAAATCGGCTACTTTGTTGAGCGGCAGGGCAACCAGATCGGTAATGGTGGTGCCGTTGATCTTCACGTAATTCGCTTCCTTACGCAGGCGTTTGCCACCGCAGGTGCGGCATTTGGTTTTACCGCGGTAACGCGAGAGCATCACGCGGTTCTGAATTTTATAGGCTTTAGATTCTAAAAATTCAAAGAAAGGGTTAATCCCTTCGAAATGTTGATTTCCATTCCAAAGCAGGTCTTTTTGAGCATCAGAAAGTTCAAAATACGGCTTGTGTATGGGGAAATCAAATTTGTAAGCGGAGTTGACCAGCTGATCGCGGTAATAGCTCATACTATCTCCACGCCAGGGGAATACGGCATTTTCGTAAACTGAAAGCGCGGTATTGGGAATCACCAGGTCTTCATCGATCCCAATCACATCTCCGTAACCTTCGCAGGTAGGGCAGGCCCCATACGGATTGTTGAAACTGAAGAGGTGTACATTGGGCTCCAGAAATTGCATCCCGTCGAGCTCAAAACTGTTGCTAAACTGCCGCTGCCTGTTGCTCGCCAGATCTTCGATAAACAACTCGCCCTTCCCTTCAAAAAAAGCGGTTTGCACCGCATCGGCGAGGCGGTTTTCAAAGTCCTCATCGTCTTTGGTGATGATTCGGTCTACAACTAAAAAGAGTTTATCTGTTGCGGTAATGCTTCCGGCTTCTTCAATACGCACCACCTCGTCGTTGACTTTAATGCGCGCATAGCCCTGCTGCTGCAGGATGTTAAGTTTTTCTTCAATCTTTCGGCCTTCCTCAACGATAAAAGGAGCGAGGAGCAACAATTTGCTGCGTTCTTCAAACGTTTTGATATAGTCCACCACATCGGTTACGGTGTCCTTTTTAACTTCATCGCCCGAAATGGGGGAGTAGGTCTTACCAATGCGGGCAAAAAGCAGTTTCAGGTAATCGTAAATTTCGGTAGAGGTACCCACGGTAGACCGGGGGTTGGTGCTGTTTACCTTTTGTTCAATCGCAATCGCCGGCGCAATACCTTTTATATAGTCCACTTTTGGCTTGTCTAGACGGCCCAGGAACTGCCGTGCATAGGATGATAAACTTTCCACATAGCGGCGCTGGCCTTCGGCATACAGGGTATCAAAAGCAAGGCTTGACTTACCCGAACCCGATAGACCGGTGATCACCACGAGTTTGTTACGCGGGATGATGGTATTGATATTTTTAAGGTTATGCAGCTTAGTCCCCTTAATGATAATATTTTCTTTGGGGTTAGCTTTAGAAACGTCTACGATCATAGCAATTCAAATAGGAGTGCAAAGATAATTTATAGGAAGCATAACCCCGCAAAGATTTGCCCAACGTCCTGTTAATGTTAAAATTGTAGAGTGGCATTTGTTTATTTGAAATGAAAGTTGTTATATTTGACTCAATATTAACATTTAACCGCAAGGCCTATATCCGAAAATTACTTTTAAAGTTTTGACCCCGATCCTGTAAACGGATCATTTTAACCTACAAAAAGTAATTTTATGGAAGATATGTTAATCTCCGACGCTGTTCTTGTTACTAACTACCTCAAGGGCGAAGAAGCGGCACTTTCTATACTCATCTCGAGACACCAACAACGCATATTCAGTTTTATTTATTCTAAAGTTTACGATAGAGACGTTACTGAAGACATCTTTCAGGATACCTTCATTAAGGTTATACGCACGCTGAAAAGAGGCGGGTATAATGAAGAAGGTAAATTTTTGCCCTGGGTGATGCGTATTGCGCACAACCTGGTGATTGATTATTTTAGGAAAAATAAGCGCATGCCTAAGTTTGATAATACCGGAGACTTTAACATATTTTCAGTATTAGGGGATCCTGATTTGAATGCCGAAAAGCGCCTTATCAAAGATCAGGTAGAAACCGATGTACGTAAACTCATAGACGAGTTGCCCGAAGATCAGCGTGATGTGCTGGTAATGCGTATTTATAAGGATATGAGTTTTAAGGAGATTGCAGAGCGTACCGATGTGAGTATCAACACCGCATTAGGCCGTATGCGTTATGCGCTGATTAATCTGAGAAAAGTCATTGAAAAAAACAATATAATTTTAACAAATTAACTAAGACTAAAGCCCAAAACTGTGCGTTATAGTAAGACTAAAAAACTAACCCACAGTACATGGAAAACCTTTACTCTAAGAAATCTTCTTTAAACCGTAAAAATCTGAATCCCTCAAAGGAAACAGTAGATCGTATTTTGAACTATTCAAAAGCCTTAAGTGTTATGAATACCTCAATTGGGAAGGTGGAAAACCTGCTCAATTAAAGAAAAGACCCGCTGAATGGCGGGTCTTTTTTATTGGCATCATCAAATGATTAAATATTCTTGCCGGTAAAAAAGCTCAAACCCCTAGACTGTTGCAAAACTTAGGAAGTAAGCTCCAGATAGATTGTGAAATTTATTTTTTCGGCCTATCCTAATAGGAACTTATTCTAGCTTCCTTTTTAATATGTGTTTAAATCGTCAGGAGTGATCCTTAGAGTTAACCACAGTTTAGGTCATGTTCTGTTCATTTTCTTTAGCTCGCTGCCGCTTATTGGTTTTGGAACTCGTGAATCTCCTATCGTCGATTTGCTTGTCCAAAGAAAACGAACCAAAAGAAAAGACACTT
>CAYNMH010000045.1:0-27192 GCA_964398145.1 uncultured Flavimarina sp.
TCTGAATACTTCATAAATAAGTCGAATTTGTGTCAACTTATTTCAGGACGGGACAGGGATATAAAAAAAGTCCGGTTCGAAGAGAACCGGACTTTTTATTTAGTGAATTTCGTATTTGAATTAGTTGCCACCTTCCATAGCATCTAACTGAGCTTTATATTTATCGGCTTCAGTTTTATTTCCTAACTGAACGTGAATATTATACAAAGTACGTACAGCTTCAACATTAGGCTCATCACCTGCAATTGCTTTTTCCAAATAAGGAACTGCATCTCCATAAAGCTTTAACCGCTCTTTCTTCAATTCTTCATATTTTGCATTATCTGCTTTGGTATTTCCTAAAGAATTCATTTGCTCAATGATGTCTTTATCTTTACCTAACATCAAAGCGGCGATATTTAGATTCGCTGCAGAATAATTTGGATCTATTTCTAAAGCCTTGTTGTAATAACCCATTGCCTTTTCAGTATTACCTGCTTTAGCAGCACCTACACCCAGATTAAAATATAAACCTGGATTATTTGGGTCTTTAGCAATAACTTTATCCATTGCCGCTTCATATTCTTCGGTCATATCCATTTTCAAATAAACGTCAGCAGCAGAACGCAACAAAGCGTCATCGTCTGGACTTTCAGCAAGGGCGTCCTGAATAGCAGTGACTGCTTTATCATTCTCGCCTTCCTGTACGTAGATTAATGCAATATTTTTCGCGATCTCTCCGGCACGGGACTCAGTTACCACCATTTGTGGATTTTCGTGAGAACCGGCTTTAACAAACAAGTCACGCTGCTGTTTAGAATTGAAATTTTCAACTTCACCACTCTCCTTATTCTTGGCGGTGTACTGTGTTTCAATACCGGTATATCCCATATCTTTCAACTGGTTGTAATACTTTAGGGCAGTATCGTAATTCTGTCCATTCACAGCATTAGAAGCAGCAAAATACAGATAGGATGTATCTTTTGGCGTTAGTGTGTAAAGCGTATATAACTTATTAGCCGCAGAATCGTATTTCTCAGCATTTTGATCATCAACAGCTGAAGAAATGATGGAATTCATAGCTTGTTGCTTGAATTGTTTGGCCTCATCACCGTACTTACTGCCGTCGTTATATTCAGAAACTTTATTGAAAGCTTCCATCGCTTTCAAAAGTTGGTCTGCATTCTTATTTTCTTCTCCTCCTAAATAAGCTCTACCTTTTACAAAGTAGAAATATTCCTTATCCTTATCGTCCATATCCCCCATCATACCGGAAACCGCTTCGATTTCAGTTTGAGCCTGAGCATAACTTCCTGATTCGGCTGCTTTTTCAGCAGATTTAATTTCCCTTTTCTGAGCAAAAGTTACGGCAGTAAGGGAAAGTGCCGCAAATACTATTGATTTAGTTTTCATTATGTGCATGTTTATATTCGACTTAGTTTATTCTTCTTCGTCGGAAGAAGAAGTGTTTTCTGTATGTTGATTTTCAATATTTCGCTGGTCGGGAGCTATAGCTTCATCGTTCTGATCTTCTTCCAGATCGTCTTCATCTTTTTTCACTTTAGTAACCGCTGCAATGGTATCTCCATTTTTCAGGTTGATCAACCGAACTCCCTGAGTAGCTCTACCCATAACACGAAGTTCTGAAACTTCCATTCGTATTGCAATACCCGATTTGTTAATGATCATTAAATCATCTTCATCGGTCACGTTATTTATAGAAACTAAACTTCCGGTTTTTTCGGTTATGGAAATGGTTTTAACCCCTTTTCCTCCGCGGTTAGTTACCCGGTAGTCTTCAACCAAAGAACGTTTACCGTAACCATTTTCTGAAACCACGAGCACATTAGACTCCGGATCATTTACAGCTACCATACCTATAACTTCGTCATTATCATCTGCAAGAGTTATGCCACGAACCCCGGAAGCGTTTCTACCCATGGGTCTGGTTTTCTCCTCTTCAAAACGAATAGCCTTACCAGATTTAACCGCCAGCATCACCTGACTGTCGCCTGTAGTAAGTTTGGCAGCCAATAATTCATCTCCTTCTTTAATAGTTATGGCATTAATACCATTGGTACGCGGACGAGAATATTGCTCGAGTGAGGTTTTCTTGACCTGGCCTTTTTTAGTTGCCATTATGACATATCGAGAATTTATGTATTCCTCATCTTTGAGGTCGTTGGTACAAATAAAGGCTTTGACTTTATCGTCCGGTTCGATCGCTATAAGATTCTGAATTGCTCTACCCTTCGAAGTTTTGCTGCCTTCCGGAATTTCAAAAACGCGCATCCAGAAGCATTTCCCTTTTTGAGTAAAGAAAATAAGATACTGGTGGTTTGTACCCACAAAAAGATGCTCTAAGAAATCTTCATTACGTGTAGTAGATCCTTTTTGCCCTACTCCTCCTCTGTTCTGGGTTTTATATTCCTGAAGGGAAGTGCGCTTGATATACCCTGCGTGAGAAATGGTCAGTACCACTTTTTCATCGGGGATTAAATCGGTAATAGTCACATCGCCACCGGCATAATCAATGTCGGTACGACGCTCATCGCCGTACTTATCGCGTACTTCAATAAGTTCATTTGTTATGATTTCCATTCTGCGCTCTTTTTTCGCAAGAATGTCTTTTAAATCTTCAATGGTTTTCAGAAGCTCCTCGTATTCTTCACGCAGTTTGTCCTGCTCCAGACCGGTAAGCTGACGCAGACGCATTTCAACAATCGCCCGGGCCTGAATTTCGGTAAGCTCAAAACGCTCGATTAGTTTGGAACGGGCTTCATCTGCATTACTACTGGCACGGATAAGCGCAATCACTTCATCAATATTGTCTGAAGCGATGATTAGACCTTCAAGAATATGCGCACGATCTTCAGCTTTTTTGAGCTCAAATTCGGTGCGGCGTACAACCACTTCATGGCGATGCTCTACGAAATGATGAATCATATCTTTAAGATTCAGCATTTCAGGCCGGCCTTTTACTAAGGCAATATTGTTTACACTAAAAGAAGACTGAAGCGCAGTATACTTATATAAAGTATTAAGGACGATATTTGGTATTGCATCGCGCTTGAGCACATATACAATGCGCATTCCTTTACGGTCCGACTCGTCGCGTATAGAGGCAATGCCGTCTATTTTTTTTTCATTAACAAGATCAGCCGTTTTCTTAATCATATCGGCTTTATTCACCTGATAGGGAATTTCGCTAACGATAATGCATTCGCGTCCCTTAACTTCCTCAATGGTAGCTTTAGCTCTAAGAACGACACGGCCTCTACCCGTTTTAAAAGCCTCACGTACTCCTTCATATCCATAGATCGTTCCGCCGGTCGGGAAGTCAGGTGCTGTGATATGCTGCATCAACTCATCGATCTCGATGTCGTTATTTTCGATATAAGCCACTATGCCATTGACCACTTCCGTAAGATTATGCGGGGGCATATTAGTCGCCATACCTACAGCAATACCTGAAGCGCCGTTTACCAAAAGTCCGGGAATACGGGTTGGAAGAACTGTAGGTTCCTTCAACGTATCGTCAAAATTAAGGGTATGGTCTACGGTATCTTTATCGATATCTGCAAGCATCTCTTCCGAGATTTTGCGCATACGTGCTTCGGTATATCGCATTGCCGCAGGGCTGTCACCATCAACAGAGCCAAAGTTACCCTGCCCATCTACCAGCATATAACGCAAGCTCCATTCCTGAGCCATACGTACCATAGTATCATATACAGAAGTATCCCCGTGAGGGTGGTATTTACCCAAAACTTCTCCTACAATTCTCGCAGATTTTTTATGAGCCGAATTGGAGCGAACCCCCAGCTCGTGCATACCAAATAAAACACGCCTGTGTACAGGCTTTAAACCGTCTCGCACATCTGGTAACGCACGTGACACGATGACCGACATTGAATAGTCAATGTAGGCTGATTTCATTTCATCTTCAATGTTGATAGGAATTAACTTCTCTCCTTCAGCCATATGTATTTCTATTTAAATATTGGTTTAAACACTAAGGGGCAATATACGTTTTTCTGTAGTGTTTTAGGGCAAAGTCATCAGCCGCAACGCTGGTTTTTATTAACAAAAATTAGTTTTCATTTTTGATAAGTATGCTTAACTTCCATTGTAGCTTTAAAAGTTATTTTGTCAATTTACTAACAGCATTGCAAACGGAATGGTTTTTGACTACTAATTAAAAAACCCAAGAAAAGATAGGAGCGAATATGGATGATAATTTTTCACCCCGAGTTAAAGATGTAATCGCCTACAGCAAAGAAGAAGCCTTGCGACTGGGTCACGATTTTATAGGAACCGAGCATTTGATGCTTGGACTCTTGCGTGATGGTAGTGGTAAAGCTATTGAAATACTTCAGGCATTAGATGTTGACCTTAGTCATTTAAGACGAAAGGTCGAAATTTTGAGCCCTGCTAACCCCGGCACCGGGATGGCGAGTAATGAAAAGAAAAATCTACACCTCACCAGACAGGCCGAGCGTGCCCTGAAAACTACATTTTTAGAAGCTAAGCTTTTTCAAAGCTCTTCCATTAATACTGCTCATCTTCTGCTTTGTGTATTGCGTAATGAAAACGATCCTACGACTAAATTACTTAATAAGCTAAAAGTAGATTATGATAATGTTAAAGATCAATTTAAGCTTATGATGACTAGTGATGACGATTATATAGAGCCTATTAAAGGTGAATCTTTTAGTGATGATGACAGTACAGCAGATTCACAAAAAGAAAATCCCTTTAATACGCCAGGAAACAAAACCAATAAAAAATCTAAGACCCCTGTACTCGATAATTTTGGCCGCGACTTAACCGCACTGGCCGAAGAAGATAAGCTCGACCCCGTTGTGGGCCGTGAAAAAGAGATTGAGCGGGTTTCACAGATTTTGAGTCGACGTAAAAAGAATAACCCGCTACTTATTGGAGAGCCGGGTGTCGGTAAATCTGCCATCGCAGAAGGTCTTGCCCTGCGCATTGTTAAACGTAAAGTGTCTCGCATTTTATTCGACAAACGTGTGGTTACTCTTGACCTTGCCAGTCTTGTGGCGGGCACCAAGTACCGCGGTCAGTTTGAAGAGCGTATGAAAGCGGTTATGAATGAGCTCGAGAAAAATTCAGATATTATTCTGTTTATTGATGAAATTCACACCATTGTGGGTGCTGGTGGTGCTACAGGTTCTCTCGACGCGAGCAATATGTTCAAACCGGCATTGGCACGCGGCGAAATTCAATGCATCGGTGCTACAACATTAGATGAATACAGACAATATATCGAGAAAGATGGTGCTCTGGAGCGTCGTTTCCAAAAGGTAATTGTAGAACCTACTAATGAAGAGGAAACGATAGAAATCCTAAATAACATTAAGGATAAATATGAAGATCACCACAATGTGATATATACGCCCGAAGCGATAAAAGCCTGCGTTACCCTTACCAGTCGCTATATGACAGACCGATTTTTACCGGACAAAGCCATTGATGCTTTAGATGAAGCAGGTTCCCGGGTTCACATTGTAAATATCGATGTTCCCAAAAAAATACTCGATCTTGAGCGTCAACTTGAAGAAGTGCGCGAGCGCAAAAATTCTGTAGTGAAAAAACAGAAATACGAAGAAGCGGCTAAACTGAGAGATGATGAGAAAAATCTAGAAAAAGAGCTTGCTACTGCACAGCAAAATTGGGAAGAAGACTCAAAACAACATCGGGAGACCGTTACCGAAGATAATGTGGCAGATGTTGTCTCTATGATGAGTGGAGTTCCTGTAAATCGTATAGCAAAGACTGAAAGCAACAAACTGGCAGAATTACCACAATCTATCAAGTCTAAAGTTATTGGTCAGGATGAAGCTGTCGCCAAAGTTGCTAAAGCCATTCAGCGTAACCGTGCCGGCCTTAAAGACCCCCACAAACCCATTGGTTCGTTTATCTTTTTAGGTCAAACCGGGGTGGGTAAAACCCAATTGGCAAAAATTCTTGCTACCGAATTATTTGACAATGAAGATTCGCTCATACGTATTGATATGAGTGAGTATATGGAAAAATTTGCTATTTCCCGCTTAATCGGTGCACCTCCGGGATACGTAGGGTATGAAGAAGGCGGGCAGCTTACAGAGAAAGTACGCAGAAAACCTTATTCAGTAATCTTACTCGATGAGATTGAAAAAGCCCATCCCGATGTCTTTAATATGTTACTTCAGGTGCTTGATGATGGTTACATCACAGATTCTTTAGGACGAAAAATCGACTTTAGAAATACAGTGATTATTATGACTTCAAATATTGGAGCCCGTAAGATTAAAGATTTTGGTCAGGGAGTCGGATTTGGTACCGCAGCCCGAAAAGAACAGGCCGAAGATAATGCTAAAGGAATCATTCAGCAGGCACTTAAAAAGGCTTTTGCACCGGAATTTCTTAACCGCGTGGATGATGTTATTGTATTTAATGCTTTAGATCGTAAAGAAATTCACCAGATTATTGATATCGAATTGAAGAAGCTTTACAAGCGTATAGAAGCTTTAGGATATAACCTGCAGCTTTCCGAAAAGGCTAAAGATTTCATTGGCGATAAAGGTTTTGATAAAGATTATGGTGCAAGACCACTCAAGCGTGCAATTCAGAAATATATTGAAGATGCTTTAGCCGAAGAAATAATTGCCTCTAATCTTCACGAAGGAGATACCATTTTTATGGATTTAGAAGAAAGTAAAGAAGAATTGAGTATCAGGATTGAAAAGACCGAAAACTCTACACAATCTTAATACCTATTTGGGAATAAAAAAGAGCTGCCATCTGGTAGCTCTTTTTTTATTCTATTGTTTTTTTAAGTAATTTAATTATCTGTTTACAAGTAATCTAGTCCCTAAGATGATTGAGTTTGAATTTGGTCAGGTTTCTTTTACTGGTCCATTAGCAATTGGCATAATGAACAGCAATATTTGTGTTGATGAAAAAACTGCCCTAGATCTTTTTAATGCCTGTCTGGAACATTATGGTTCGCAAAATTTCGCATATCTGTCCATTCGTAATCATTCTTACAGTGTAGATCCCCTAGTTTATACTATCCTCTCTAAACTAGAAACATTTAAAGCAATGGCTGTAGTTGTCACTTCAGATATAGCAACATCTTCAGCAGGGATTGAAGGCGAATTTTTAAAACAGCCTTTTAAAATTTTCTCTAACTTGTCTGAAGCCAAATTGTGGGCTCAAAATTTTATATAGAAAAAAAAAGGATGCTTTAACAACATCCTTTTTTCTTTAATTTTTGATCTTTATAGGTATCGCTTTTACCTCCTTCTGGGTTTTTATAAGATAAGTGTAGACCCACATCAAGGTAAACGAAGGTACAATATCCGTAAACGGAAGAATCTCTTCCAGAAATACAATTACAGAAGCAATTTTACCTTTTCTACCGGGATACATTTCACTCATTTGCCTGGCAGCATAAGGAGCCCAGGCCAGATCCAAAAATGGACCTACAACGGGAATAGTCATGGTCGCCATCCCAATAAGATCCAAAAAAATACCTTTTAGGAGCAAATTATAATTGAGTGTTTTCATAATTCTTAGATTTATTCTAAAAGCACCAAAAAACCTGCCAAAGTTTACGACAGATCGTTTGATATCAATTTAAGAAATTCATTACGGGTCTCGCTGTTTTCAAACTGACCCCGAAAGCCGGAAGTCGTGGTGGTAGAATTCTGCTTCTGAACTCCACGCATCATCATACACATATGTGAGGCTTCAATCACTACTGCAACCCCTTGTGGCTTTAAGGTATTATTCAGGCATTCTAAGATGTCATGAGTTAAGCGTTCCTGCACCTGCATACGGCGCGAAAACACATCCACGATACGGGGTAATTTGCTAAGACCAACGATATAGCCATTAGGAATATAAGCGATATGCGCTTTTCCAAAAAAAGGTAACAGGTGATGCTCACAAAGTGAATACAACTCAATATTCTTAACGATCACCATCTCGTTGTAGTCCTCTTTAAACATAGCTCCCTTAAGTATTTCGGAAGCATCTACATCGTAACCGCTCGTGAGATACATCATGGCTTTAGCGGCACGTTCCGGAGTTTTTAGGATCCCTTCCCGGTTAACATCTTCGCCCAGATCTGTAATGATCGCTTTATAACGTTCCTTGACATCTTCCTGAACTTCTATGTTATATTCTTCAAATTTTTGGTATGGTGACATAAGATTGGGTTTAAATTACTCTCTATCAAATCGCTATTTGTACTCAGCAAGTAGTTTATCCTGATATAGTTTTTTGATTTTGGTAATCTTAGGGTTTATAATAAATTGACAGTAGCCCTGCATAGGATGGTTGTTATAAAATTCCTGATGCTCAGGCTCTGCTGTATAAAACGGTTTTGCTTCTGTTACCTCCGTTACAATTTTAGAATCAAAAATCTGTTCTTCTTCCAAACGGGCAATAAAATCCTCTGCCTCTTCTTTCTGATTTTCATTATGATAAAATACAGCACTTCGGTATTGAGTTCCTACGTCATTGCCCTGCCGGTTAAGCGTTGTGGGATCGTGAGTGGTAAAAAAGATTTGCAATAAATCACGGTACGTAATAAGCTCAGGATCAAACTCAAGCTCAATAGCTTCCGCGTGGCCGGTACGCCCCTGGCAAACCTCACGGTAAGGTGGATTCTTAATACTACCGCCGGTATAACCGCTTCGCACATTGTAAACTCCTTTAAATCGCTGAAACACGGCTTCGGTGCACCAGAAACAACCATTTGCAAAGGTTGCTTTCAAAAGATTATTCTTCATAGCTTAACAAATATAAAATCTGATTGACAGCTTTAAGTCAGTTTAACCTTTTGTTAATACATTTCCTGAAAAGATTAAACAAACCAACAGAAAAACTCAGTTTAAACTCCTAAATCCTATACCGAATAGTATCTTTGGCGCGGAACTAAACATAAATCGGCTGTCCTCTTAACAGTCGAATATTTTAGCCGACGCTTACCCGAACACTGTTAACTTTAGCGTATATAAAGGCGAATTAATACCTCTTTAATGATACAGGCAGCGCATATCTATAAATCCTACGGGGATGTACAAATCCTGAAAGGTGTAGATTTAGAAATAAATCAGGGCGAGGTGGTTTCTATTGTAGGTGCCAGTGGCGCCGGGAAAACTACCTTGCTCCAAATTCTGGGTACTCTTGATCTGGCAGACCGCAATTCGGAAACCAAACTTCTTATAAACGGCACAAGTATTTCCCAGTTAAGTCAAAAAGAATTGAGCAAATTTAGAAACTTAAATATTGGGTTTATTTTTCAGTTTCATCAACTCCTGCCCGAATTTACTGCACTGGAGAATGTGTGCATCCCGGGATTTATCGCTAGAAAGAAAAAAGACGAAACCGAGAAACGTGCCAAAGAACTTCTGAGCTTTTTAGGACTTTCCCATCGTATTAATCATAAACCCGGTCAACTCTCTGGAGGCGAACAGCAGCGGGTGGCAGTTGCGCGCTCTTTGATTAATGAGCCGGCTCTCATACTTGCCGATGAACCATCCGGAAATCTGGACAGTGAATCTGCAGAGAATCTGCATAAACTCTTTTTTAAGCTTCGTGATACGTATAATCAAACCTTTGTGATCGTAACACATAATGAAGATCTCGCCGCGATGGCAGATCGAAAACTTACTATGGTAGATGGCAAAATCATCTCTTAAATTAAAACGTAGCGAACTCAGGGAATTTCTGGATGAAAAAGCTTCTTATTATGAAAATCCGAAATTTATTGGCACAGATCCCATTCAGATCCCACATCAATTCAGCAAAAAAGAGGACATTGAAATTATAGGTTTTTTAGTAGCCACCATCGCCTGGGGAAACCGCAAAAGCATTATTACTAACAGTTCTAAACTCGTAGAACTTCTGGAAAACAACCCTCATGACTTTATTGTAAACCATTCCCAGGCCGATTTAAAACCTTTGGAATCCTTTGTACACCGTACCTTCAACGGTACCGATCTCATCACTTTTATTTCCGCTTTGCGAAATATTTACACAAACCATGAGGATTTAGAAGCTGTATTTCGAAAACACACTGCCAATGGAGACCTGCAAACTGCGATACATCATTTTAAAAAAACCTTTTTTGAGGTCGAACACTTACCGCGCACCCAGAAGCATGTGAGCGATCCGCTTAAAAAATCTGCGGCTAAACGTATTAATATGTATTTAAGATGGATGGTACGGCCTGCTGATGCCGGTGTGGACTTTGGTATTTGGAAAAGTATTTCACCCGCATGGCTTTCGTGTCCGTTAGATGTACATTCGGGAAGAGTGGCCCGGCAATTGAACCTGCTCAATCGCAAGCAAAATGATGCGGAGGCCTTAAAAGAACTGGATAAGAACTTACGCAATTTTGACCCAAATGATCCGGTAAAGTATGATTTTGCATTGTTTGGACTAAGTGCTTTTGAAAAGAATCTATTTTAGATTCGATATCTTTAAACCAAATGTTGCCAGTTTGCCCAAAACTTAAGAAATGGCATAGTTTTAGGTAACTAATAAGACTACAAACAACCACCACCAAAATGCAAATAGCTGCTTTACCTGAATTTGAAACAGAACGTCTTGTTGCACTTGAAGAATTACAACTTACCTATGAAACAGATTCCAATTATGATGTCATTACCCGCTTGGCTTCATCTATTTGTGAAGTTCCTATAGCATTAATTACATTGATGCACGCCGAAAAGCAACATTTTAAGTCTAAAGTCGGGACCGATTTATGTGAAACTGACCGTAATATTTCCTTCTGCTCACACGCGATTTTAAATCCAAATGAAATAACGGTTGTGCCAGATGCCCGGAAGGACGCGAGGTTCAAGGACAATCCCTTGATTCATCATGAAACTCCCGTCATCTTTTATGCCGGGGTACCTTTACTCACCCGTACAGGACAGGCTTTGGGAACATTATGCATTATTGACAATAAACCCAGAACACTCACTGAATCTCAACTCAACTCCCTGAGCGATCTGGCCAGGCAGGTCGAAAACCTATTTGAACTGCGCCGCAACAATATGCAACTTTTAGAAATTGAAAAACTTCTGCAAAAGAAAAATGAACAACTTAGACGGTTTGCAGGTACAGTCTCTCACGACATGAAGATGCCTTTGGCCAATATGATTTTAACCACAGATATATTGAGAGCCAAATATGCCCCCAAACTTGATGAACAGGGAAATGATTACCTCAGCTATCTCAAGCAGTCTTCCTTTTCCTTAAGCGATTATATAGACAATCTGCTTTCTTATTATGAAAGCGAAGAACAGGCAACTGAAAATGCTGAATTATTTGACCTGCAGGATCTTCTCGAAGATTTAATCGATCTGCTAAGCATTGATGAAGACTACATTATTAATTTGCCTGATACTCCGATGGAGCTGGAAACAAACAAATCTGCAGTCCATCAGATTCTATTGAACCTCATCACCAACAGCCTGAAATATAACGATAAGGAAACCGGAATTATTGATCTTAAATGCACACAGGATCACGCATATTATTACATTCAGGTATCTGATAATGGTAAAGGCATCCCCAAAGACAAGCAGGAAACCATTTTTGAACTTTTTACCACAGCCACAGATGCAGATAATAAAGGTAAAAAAGGTAATGGAATAGGACTTTCCACTGTGAGGAATCTCGTTAATTCCCTGGGCGGAATCATCAGCGTGAGCAGTGAAGAAGGACAGGGCGCCACCTTTGATTTTACGATTAAAAAAGTAACTTCCTAAATCAAAAACCCCTAATTTAGCCGTCGTTAACAGCACCCGTTATGCAGTTTAAAAACCCCGAAATTCTTTATTTTCTTTTTTTACTGCTCATCCCTATAATCATTCATCTGTTTCAGTTAAGACGTTTTAAAAAAACGGCCTTCAGCAATGTTGCCTTCTTAGAAAATGTAGTTCAGAACACCCGGAAAAGCAATACACTTAAAAAATGGCTCATTCTTGCAACGCGTCTATTTGCGCTTGCAGGTATCATTCTGGCATTTGCACAGCCATTTATCCCGGAGACTAAAACCGCCCTTCGTAGGCAGGAGACGGTTGTTTTCATAGATAACTCGTTCAGCATGCAGGCACCGGGTCAAAAAGGTACTTTGTTGAATGAAATTAAACAGGATTTACTCGCCAATTTACCTAAAGATAAAAGCTTTAAGCTGGTTACCTGGGATAATCAATACACGAATTTTGATCCCACAACAGACCGTTCTGTTTTACTGGATTTAGATTATAGTGCCTATACTAATAGTCAGGAAAATCTAATGCTTCAGCTGCAGTCCTTGTTTTCTGAAGATGTCACTACCGCTAAACAACTTATTATACTTTCTGACTTTCAGGATTGGAGTCCCGTAGCGCTCGATTCCAGCAACATTCAGGTATATCCGGTTCAGCTCAACCCGGTTCGATATGAAAATGTGGTGATAGATAGCTTAAGCTCTGAAGTGCAAACATCGGGATATAAATTCAGGGTTTGGCTTTCAGCTCTTGATCAATTAGAGTCGCAGGTTCCTGTTTCGGTTTATGGAAATGACAAATTACTAACGAAAGCTACTGCAAATTTCAAAAGTAGCGATACGGCTTCGGTTACCTTTAGCCTTGAAACTCAAAATGCACTCGCAGGGAAACTAAGTATTGAAGATTCAAACCTGACCTATGATAACGCCTTTTATTTCGCTCTAGGCAAGGCAGAGCCATTACAGGTTTTAGCTATTTCAGGCAGCGATTCAGGCTTCATTTCCAGACTCTATCGCGCTCCTGAATACGATCTTACCACGGTGCGTTTTAATAATTTCGACTACAGCCAGATCGCAGGTCAAAACCTAATTATACTTAATGAAGTTGAAACTCTCCCACCGGCACTGGTAAACCAACTGAAAACACATACGGAACAGGGAGGCGTCTTGATTCTTATTCCAAAGATGGACACCGATGGTGATACGTATTCTGCGCTTCTTAATTCTTTCGGTTTTGCGCCATTCGGCGAAAAAAATACTGACGCACAACGCATCACCACGATTAATTATGACCATCCACTGTATAAAAATGTATTCAGCAACAGGACTTCAAACCTGCAATCGCATACGCTGCAATCTTATTTTCCGTTAAGCGCACCTGATGCCATCTTAAGCCTGGAAAACGGCGCACCCTTTCTTGCCGAACAAAACAAATTGTATGTATTTACCGGCGCAATAAATACCGAAAACAGCAACTTTATTAACGGTCAACTCATCGTACCTACTTTTGATAAAATGGCTCGTGAAGCCCTCAGGATACCTCAACTCTATTATACACTTGGTACAGACATCAGCTATGATGCAGAAGCTTCTCTTCCTGAAGATGCAGTACTGGTACTTGAAGCTGAAGGAGAACAAATTATACCGCTACAGCAAAAACGAGGAGCTAAAATCAGTATTTCAGAAACTCCGGGGCTGAGCCATGCAGGTGTTTACGCTATTAAATACAAACAGGATACTTTAGGTCTTGCAGCCTATAATTACGACAGAAAAGAAAGCGTTCTTTCAGAAGATCCTGGCAATGAAATTTCAGGAACGCAGGGGCGTGCAGAAAGTATTTCCCAGCTCTTTGATGATTTGCAACAAGCCTCCAATCTTAACTTTCTTTCCAAATGGTTTGTTATTTTTGCATTGCTGGCATTCCTGGCGGAAATGCTAATCTTAAAATATTTTAAATGAACGCACGTATAGTCCAGGCCATTTTGATTGATGAAAGTCACGACTTCAATGGTAAAAAAGTTGACCTGCGCATCGAAAATGGGATTCTCACTGAAATTGCCGAATCACTTCCTGCAAAAAATAAAGAAGAAACTATTGAATTTGAAAATTTGATGGTCTCCGTAGGTTGGTTTGACTCTAGTGTGAGTTTAGGGGAACCCGGTTATGAAGAGCGGGAAACGCTTAAAAACGGACTCGAAGTCGCTGCGAAAAGTGGTTTTACGGGTATTGCAGTAAACCCAAATACGAAACCGGTGGCTGATGACAGTTCCGTCATTAGTTATTTAAAAAATAAGTCGGCTGGTCACGCTGTGGACCTCTACCCTATTGGCGCACTAACTCAAAATGCGATCGGGATTGATTTAGCAGAACTTTACGATATGCAGCAGGCCGGTGCGGTGGCTTTCGGCGACTATCAGCACGCGGTTAAAAACCCTAATTTACTGAAGCTTGCCTTGCAGTACACTCAGGGTTTTGAGGGTTTGATTTTATCTTTTCCTCAGGAAAACGATTTGGTTATCAACGGGATGGCCAACGAAGGGGAAACCGCTATTAAATTAGGGCTAAAAGGAATACCCGCATTAGCTGAACATTTACAGATTGCTCGCGACCTCTATTTATTAGAATATGCGGGAGGCAAACTGCACATTCCCACCATTTCAACGGCTCAAAGTGTCGCATTAATAAAAGCTGCTAAAGAAAAAGGGCTAGATGTAACCTGTAGCGTGGCTATCACCAATTTATTCTTTACAGATGCTGCTTTAGAAGAGTTTGACACCCGCTATAAGGTCTTACCTCCTTTACGCACCGATGAAGACCGAAAAGCACTGATTGTAGGTCTTGAAGATGGGACTATCGATATGGTGACCAGCGACCACAATCCGCTGGATATTGAATTAAAAAAGCTCGAATTTGATCATGCCAAATTCGGAAGCATCGCTCAGGAAGCAACTTTTGGCGCCCTGCTCCAACTCGTTTCCCCTGAAGTAGCTGTAAAAGCTTTAACCCGGGGAAGAGAACGTTTTACAGGTAAAAAATCGCAACTAAAAACCGGAGAACCAGCAAACCTTTCCCTGTTTACGACCGTCGGAACCGGAATTTTTACCAAAGAGCACATTCGTTCCAAGTCTAAAAATGCCGCATTTCTGGGTGCAGAATTGAAAGGAAAAGTTTACGGTATTATAGCCAATAATCAATTTATAGCGTCCTAGGGCATGACAGCAGAAGACGTAAAATCGGGGAAAACAAAAGCCATAATTGCATACATCACGGTAGTAGGTGCCATTATTGCGATTTTCATGAATCTCGAAACAAAAAATCCCTTTGCCCGCTTTCACATCAGGCAGGCTTTTGGGATATTCGTAACTTTTTTTGCGCTAACGTTTATCGTTCCGTTTTTTGACAGTTGGGGAGTTTCAATCGCTTTCTACATTTTTATCATCACGCTTTGGGGCTATGGAATCGCTAACGCATTTCAGGGCAACATCATACCGATACCACTTCTTGGAAACTATTTTCAAAAGTGGTTCACCTTTATTGAATAACATGAGCAACTTATCTCTAGAACACCTTATACAGAAACCTAAAGTACAAACCGATTCTAAACCACCTCTGCTTCTGTTACTACATGGGTATGGAAGCAATGAAGAGGACCTGTTTTCTTTTTCTCCCGAGTTGCCGGAAAACTACTTCATCATATCTGCGAAAGCGCCTCTGGCTATGCAACCCTATGGCAATGCCTGGTATACTATACACTGGGATGCGACAGACGGAAAATGGTCTGATGATGAAGAGGCTTTGGAAGCACGTGATTTACTCGTGAAATTTATAGACGAAGCGGTTGACGCTTACGATCTGGATGCTTCAAACGTTACCCTGCTTGGTTTTAGTCAGGGTTGTATTTTGAGCTATGCGGTGGCACTCACCTACCCTGAAAAGGTGAAAAATTTAATTGGTCTTAGCGGCTATGTTAATGAGGCTATTACCGAGCCAAAATCAGACTTGAGTGCGTATAAACATCTTTCGGTATTTAGTTCGCACGGTACCGTTGATCAGGTTATTCCGGTCAGCGCTGCGCGAAAAGTTCCCGCATATCTTGAAAAATTAGGAATCGAAGGGAAACTGAGAGAATATCCTGTAGGTCACGGCGTAGCGCCTCAAAACTTTTACGATCTGCGCGACTGGCTGCTGCAGCATTAAGGATAAATTACACTTTGAAGAGTTTCAAACGTGACGCTTCCGTCTTTGGCAACATCATAAAACAGAATCAATTCCCCCCAACGACTTCCATCGCTAAAATCGGCAATCACCCATTTATGATTGAGAACTTCCACTTTATTGATTTGAAAAACACCGGTTGCATTTTCGTAAGGAATTAAATCATTGCCTGAAGTTGAATTTTTAGAAATGAGTGCGGCTTCAATTCGGTTTTCCAAATCGGTGACATCTACCTGAAAACGCTCAAAATAATCATACGCATTCTCATTACCAGTCAATTTAAAATAACGTTCTGTTTCCGGTTTAATGGAAGCAAGGGAATCTTCGGCTTTAGACAATTTTTCCTGTAGTTTTTCAATTTCAGCTTGTTGCTGATCAAAAGATTTGCTGGCATTTACATATTGAAAGACAATCCACAAAGCGGCAAAAAGAAAGAGATACATAAAAATGCTTCGGCGCATAATTCTTAAAGTTCGAGGGTTAAACCATCGTAAGCCAGATGTACGTTCTCAGGAAGCTTTTGTTCTACTTCAGCATGAAAACCAAGTAAATGACTGATGTGTGTAAAATAGGTCTTTTTCGGTTTGATTTCAGACACGAAATCAAGTGCTTCTTCCAGATTAAAATGCGAATAGTGAGGTTCTTCCCGCAACGCATTTACAACCAGAATATCCAGATTTTGGAGCTTTGCTTTTTCTTCTTCGGCGATGGTTTTTACATCGGTAAGGTAAGCCAGATTCTCCAATCGATATCCAAAAACCTGAAGATTAGCGTGCATAATATTCACCGGTTGCACTTCCAGATTATTTAAGAAAATCGATTCATTGTTTACAACTTCGTGAATAGCAACCGCCGGTGCGCCCGGATACCGATTTTCGGTCTTAAAAATATAATCAAAACGCTTTTTAAGTTCACCTATAACCCGCTTGTGAGCATATATAGGTATATCCCCCTGTCTAAAAAAAAAGGGGCGTATATCATCAAGACCCGCAGTATGATCGGCGTGTTCGTGCGTAAAAAGAAGGGCATCAAGATGATTTACATTATGGGTGAGCATTTGTTGTCTAAAATCTGGCCCGCAATCAATAACATAATTAAAACCCTGGTGTTCAATAAGTGCCGAAACCCGCAAGCGTCTATCACGGGGATCTTCACTTTTACAAACCGGGTGATTACTACCAATAATGGGGATTCCCTGCGATGTGCCTGTACCTAGAAAAGTGATTTTCAAACCTGTGAAATTTAACACAAAACTACACTTTATTTTTTCTAAGCCCTACCATTTTGGTATCTTTAACCCGTCGTTAAAATGACCAATACTCACCCAAAAACTACGCGCTATGCCTATCACGATTCAAGGTGACAAAGAGTTTGAAAACATCCCTTCAATCAATAACAAAGCCCTTCGCATAAACCTTAACGAAAACATTTACGGCACCTTTGCCGAAATTGGCGCGGGACAGGAAACGGTAAGGCATTTTTTTAGAGCCGGGGGTGCCAGCGGGACGATAGCAAAAGCTATGTCTGCCTACGATAAAGATTTTAGTGATGCGGTCTATGGAGTTGAAGAAGATCAGCGTTATGTAACCGAGTCCCGACTCAAAAAAATGCTGGCACACGAGACCAATCTGCTTGAGAACCGTATTTCGAGAGAGAAACATCCCAACAAAATCTATTTTACCTATGCCAATACGGTTGCGACTATAGATTTTGCGAAAAAATATAAAGGCCACGGTTGGGTGGGAATTAAATACCAGACCAAACCGGGCGGCGATTTCAACGAAATCATCCTCCACGTTCGTTTTCACGAAACCGATGCACGCCTGCAGCAACTTACGCTCGGAACTCTGGGTGTAAACCTGATTTATGGAGCGTATTATAAGTATGATTCTCCTAAAAAATTACTGCGATATCTTTACGATCATATTGATAAAGATCAGATAGAGATTGATATGATTAATTTTTCGGGGCCAGAGTTTGCCAAAGTTGACAACCGCCTGATGAGTTTACAGCTGGTTAAAAACGGCTTTACCGATGCGGTGATGTTTGGCCCGGATGGAAACAACATTCTGGCTGCAAAAATTCTGTATAAAAAGAATATTCTTGCGCTGCGCGGAAGTTTTAGACCGGTGACCAAGGTAAATACCGATATGTACCGCAAATCGCTTCAGATTTTCCTGAATGAAAATCGGGTAAGCGAAGACAATACTGAAGTTATTTTTGAAATCACACTGTCTAACCTGCGTGCCGAAGGAGAAATCGACGAAGAAGATTTTATGGATCGTGCCCGTCTGCTTTGTAATCTGGGCCATACGGTAATGATTTCTAACTTTCAGGAATATTACAAACTGGTTGAATACTTCTCGCGCTATACTAAAGAGCGTATGGGGCTTGCGATGGGTGTTAATAACCTGATTGACATTTTTGACGAATCCTATTACCGTCATCTCAGTGGTGGAATTCTGGAAGCATTTGGTAAACTCTTCTTTAAAGATTTACGTGTGTATCTGTATCCTATGCGCGATCCGGAAACCGGAGAGTTCTTTACCAGTGAAAATCTCAAGGTACACCCACGTATGAAAGAACTGTATAAATTCTTTAAATACAACGGTCGCGTGGTAGATATTGAGGATTATAACCCAGATATTCTGAATGTGTTCTCCAGACAGGTGCTTAAAATGATTTCAAACGGCGAACCAGGTTGGGAAGCTATGTTGCCTAATGGGATTGCTCAGCAAATAAAAGAACAACGCCTTTTTGATTATACTCCGCCCGCAGTAGAACAGGAAGAAGCTTAATAAATGGATTTTAAGAAAAAAAACCGGGTCAATAACCCGGTTTTTTTTATGCTAATGCTTCAATAAGACCCTGTAAATCCAAGCGTTTTTGATCGCCTGTTTTCATATCTTTTAAGGTATAAACACCTTCTGCAATTTCCTGTGTCCCGGCAAGGACCACAAATTTAATATCGCGTTTATCAGCATGGGACATTTGCTTTTTCATTTTGGCATTATCGGGATACAACTCTGCAGTGATGCCGGCTTCGCGAAGGGATTGAACGGCTTTTAAGCAGTACAGCGCTTCGTTTTCGCCAAAGTTCAGGAATAATAATCGAGTGCCTTTGAGGGCCCGTTCCGGAAACAAATCCAATTCTTCAAGTACCAGGTAAATTCGGTCTAAACCGAAGGAAATACCAACGCCGCTTACATCTTTAAGACCAAAAATACCCGTAAGATCATCATAACGACCGCCGCCGCCAATACTTCCCATTTGCACACCTTTTGGCGCTGCCACTTCAAAAATAGCTCCTGTGTAGTAATTGAGTCCCCGAGCTAAAGTCACATCCAGATCGAGACTCACGGTTTTAAGTCCGAGGGCTTCAATCTTCTCATTGATGTATTGCAATTCTTCAATTCCCTGTTTTCCTATTTCGGAATCTGCTAAAAGTTCATTTAAAACTGAAAGTTTTTCTGCGAAGCTTCCACTTACCTTAAAAATAGGTTTTACGCGTTCAATGGCCTCTGCGGAAATCCCTTTAGAAAGCATTTCATTAATCACACCTTCCTCCCCTATTTTATCGAGTTTATCAAGAGCAACCGTAAAATCGATGAGCTTATCTGAAGCGCCAATGGTTTCGGCAAGGCCGGAAAGGATTTTTCGGTTATTCATTTTAACCGTTGTGCCTTTCAGACCTAAATCGGTAAAAACCGCATCGTACAATTGTACAAAAGTCACTTCCTGAAGCAGGGATCGCGAACCTACCGCATCTGCATCGCATTGAAAAAATTCACGGAAACGGCCTTTTTGTGGGCGATCTGCACGCCATACCGGCTGTATCTGATAGCGCTTAAACGGAAACTCAATCTCATTTTGATGCTGTACCACATAGCGCGCAAAAGGTACTGTAAGATCGTAGCGCAAAGCTTTTTCAGAGATTTCTGAAGTAAGCGTGTTACTGTCTTTTGCCTGATACGTTTCGTCCAAAACCTTAGTAAGGTAATCCCCACTATTTAAAATCTTAAAGATCAATCGGTCACCTTCGTCCCCATATTTGCCCATCAGCGTGCTGCTGTTTTCAAAAGACGGGGTTTCAATAGGCTGAAAACCAAACAACTCAAAATTATGACGCAGAATATTGATAATGTAATTGCGTCTTGATACTTCTTTTGGGGAAAAGTCTCGTGTTCCTTTAGGTATACCGGGTTTTTGAGCCATCGTATATTGTATTGAATGCGCTTGTAAAAAAATAAATTGAATGTCCCTTTAGGGGGCTGCAAATATCTTAAAAAATGAGGGTTTGCGCTTCTTTATTTTATAAAACGGTAACTTTTTAGGACTTTATCAGACTTATGGCTACAAATTAGATTCTATGTTTTCACTTTTTCGCGAAAATATGCGCATTGCTTTTGATTCGATACGCAGTCAATTGCTTCGCACCATACTTACCGTATTGATTATCGCCATCGGAATTACGGCTCTGGTAGCCATTCTAAGCCTGGTTAAAGCTCTTGAAAACACGATTAGCAGTGATTTTTCTTCTATGGGTGCCAATACCTTCAACATTCAGCAATACGAGTTTAATACACGTAGGCGCGGAAGTGGTGAAGACCAAAAGATCAATCCTGTAATTCGCTATACGCAGGTAAAGGATTTTGAAGAGAATTATATTTTCCCGTCCTCTCAGGTTTCAGTCTCTTTTACAGGGACGACAACCGCCGAGGTTAAATATGAAAATACCGAAACAGATCCTGAAGTGACTGTGATAGGATCTAATGAGAATTTCCTTGAAAATTCAGGCCTTGAACTGGAAAACGGAAGGGATTTTAATCAGTTTGATATTCAAAATAACAACCGCGTCTGCATCCTGGGAAGTGATTTTCAAAACGGACTTTTTAAAAATCTAAATCCGCTCAATAAAACGATAAGCATACGTGGCTCCCGCTTTACCGTAGTGGGGGTACTAAAAGAAAAGGGTTCTACCTTTGGTAACAATCAGGATTTAAGGGTGATCATTCCCATTCAGGTTGCGCGATCTATGTTTACCCAGCCCAATATTAATTATTCGGTAAGCGTAAAAGTTGATAATAAAGAAGCTTTTGAAGGTGCGCTGGATGAAGCTATTATTACTTTCAGAAATATAAGAAAACTCGCACCCGTAGAAGAGAATAATTTCGGTATAGGACGTAGTGATGATCTGATTAATCAAATTAGTGAGATAAGTGGTTATCTCTCTATGGCGGCCTGGGTGATTAGTTTGATCACTATTTTAGGTTCTTCCATCGCCTTGATGAATATTATGCTGGTCTCTGTGACCGAGCGTACCCGCGAAATAGGAGTTCGCAAAGCTTTAGGAGCGAAAAAATCTATAATTGCGGGTCAGTTTTTAATGGAAACGATTATGATTGGACAATTCGGAGGGATTTTAGGGATAATTTTAGGAATAGCTATAGGAATTTTGATCTCAACAGTAGCAAGTTTTAACTTTACCACCCCGTGGCTGGCAATGTTTTCAGCCACTCTGGTCACGCTCCTTGTTGCCGTTGTAGCCGGATTGTTTCCTGCATTAAAAGCAGCCAAACTAGACCCAGTAGAATCGCTTAGGTATGAGTAAATCTCTGATTTAAAAATCAGTTTACTTCAACAAATTTTTCAAACCACTGGTATAAATCGCCCTGAGTGATGTTTGCTCCTTGTCTTATCAGGACAAAAATATCATTATTGCGGTCTTCAGAAAGTAATTTACTGGAGCTATACAGGTTTACTTCTTCTTTCATAAAGTTCTCCTGCAACCATTTATACCCCTGCCTTGTGGTTATGTCAATGCTTTTGTTTTCAACTTCTACTGAAATCATACTTATTTTAAGCGGATCAACCTTAAACAGAAACATATGTTGAGGCGAGAAATGTTCTAAATACTTTACCTGGCTTAATACGCCTTCCCAAACGAGATCGCTAAACACATCCAGTTCCTGCTCGGCGACTTCTGGCTTATCGCGTTTTATAGACTCCCACTCCTCTGCCGTAATGGATTGAGTTGCCAGAAAGTTTATAAATTCCGGATGCATCTCATCGAGTTGCTCTTTTGTAAGTCTGATGTATTTCATTTCTAAATTCTTTAAATAAAAAAAGCTTCCGTGTTCACGGAAGCTTTTCTATAAATTTCAAAAGTCTTAAGCTTCTGCTACTACGTCAAAAGTAAGATTTGCAATCACATCACGGTGAAAACGAAGACTTGCCTCGTATTGACCTAAACGCTTGATGTTACCACCAGCGATAGTGATGTATTTTCTTTCGATCTGTACTCCTTCTTTAGCTAGCGCCTCTGAAAGATCTGCATCTGTTACAGAACCAAAAAGTTTGTCAGCCTCTCCTGCTTTGGCAGTAAGTTTAATTTCAAGACCGTTTACTTTTTCAGCCTGAGCCTTAGCAGCATCTACAGCTTTCTTCTCCTTATAAGCGCGTTGCTTTAAGTTTTCTTCCAATACCTTTTTAGCTGAAGGAGTTGCTAAAACTGCAAAACCTTGAGGGATCAGGTAATTACGTCCGTAACCGTTTTTTACAGTTACTAAATCATCAACAAATCCTAGATTGTCGACGTCTTTTTTAAGTATAACTTCCATCTCTTATCTAGTTTTTATTTGTACAAGTCGGTTACGTAAGGCATAAGAGCCAGGTGACGTGCGCGTTTTACGGCAACACTCACTTTACGCTGATACTTTAAAGAAGTACCGGTAAGACGACGCGGTAACAATTTACCCTGCTCATTTACAAATGAGGCCAACCAGTCTGCATCTTTATAATCTACATACTTAATACCTGAACGCTTAAAACGACAGTATTTTTTAGTCTTGGAGGTTTCAATATTTAACGGAGTTAAATATCTGATTTCCCCATCTTTTTTAGCTTTTGCTTGTTGCTCAATAGATGATGCCATAACTATGCTTTTTCTTTGTTTCTTTTTCTACGTTTTTCGGCCCACTCTACAGCATATTTGTCAAGCTTAACGGTTAAGAAACGCATAATGCGCTCGTCACGTCTTAGCTCTAGTTCAAATGTTGCGATAGCCTCACCGGGTACCTGGAATTCAAAAAGATGGTAAAAACCACTTTTCTTGTTTTGGATTGTGTAGGCTAATTTTTTAAGCCCCCAATCTTCTTTCGAAATCATCTTGGCACCGTTAGAAACAAGTAAATCTTCAAACTTCTTTACTGTTTCCTTTACCTGATCATCAGATAAAACGGGATTCAAAATGAAAACAGCTTCGTAATGATTCATATTATAGTTTATTTAAAAGGAGTGCAAAAGTAATGTTATTTCTAGAATTTACAAAAGGAGTCTGTTTTATTTCGCCCATAAACCCACAAAATGGCTGGAATATTATGCACGTATGGAAAAAAATCGATGAACTACACAAAAAAGTTGGTTCGTATAGTAATTCTAATTAGATTTGTTTAAACATAACATTATCATACAAAATAATTTTGGAAGAACTTATACTTGACTGTGCTGTAGTCGACGATTCCAGCCTACAACGGCTTGCTATAGTTAAGATGATCAAAGACCATCCTAACTTACGCCTGGCCGCTCAATACAACAATGCCATCGAAACCAAAAATGGTTTGCTGGAAACCAAAGTAGATCTGATTTTTCTGGATATCGAAATGCCTATTCTTACAGGTTTTGATCTTCTGGATGATCTAGTTCATAAGCCCCAGATTATTTTTGTCACCGGCAAAACCAAATATGCCTATAAAGCATTCAATTATAATGCAATAGATTATTTAAGAAAGCCTTTAACTAAAGATCGTTTTCTTAATGCCGTTCACAAAGCTATCAATCTGCATAAGCTAAAGACGGAAGGAAATGTAGAAGATGATGATTATATCTTCGTTAAGAGTAATTTAAAAAAGAAAAAGGTTTTTCTAAACGATCTCAAGTTTATTGAAGCTCTTGGGGATTACGTTAAACTGGTCACTTACAATGAACCTATCATTGTACTTTCTACCATGAAAGCCTTTGAAGCTCAGCTACCAGCAGAGCGTTTTATGCGTATTCACAAATCCTATATTATTAATCTGGATAAGGTTGAAAAATACAACAGTAGAAATATTGAAATTGAAGGAGATAAAATCCCGTTGAGCAGACATAAGAAAACTAAATTGATGGAAGCTCTGTCCAATTAAGTTTATCCAAATAGATGTAAAAAATCCCGTTTAAACGGGATTTTTTTATACCTAATAGTTATCCACATTTAGTACGATTTTTACGCTGCGAAATGGTGTTATACTCGAAAAGGTTGTACGCACTTTTAAAATGGCTTTTTTGGTTTTTTCCAGGCTCTGCTTTCTCGGGATTTTGACTAAAATATTGCGATGATATTCATTTCGGATTCGGGAAATGGGCGGAGGCTCAGGGCCTAGTACCTGCTCTTTAAAAATATTACGTAGGGCCTGCCCCATCCACGCCGAGGCTTCCTCAATCTTCTGAAAGTCCCGGTGCTTTAGGGTTATTTTAATAAGCCTGCAAAATGGCGGATATTTATAGATGTGACGCTCCTCAAGCTGCTCGTGATACATCCCTTCATAGTCATTTACAGATACCTGCTGCAAAATCTGATGATGCGGGTTATAGCTCTGTATCAGAACCTTTCCCCTTTTTTGGGTACGTCCTGCCCTTCCCGAAACTTGCTGAATAAGCTGAAAACTGCGTTCATGAGCCCTGAAGTCTGGAATGTTAAGCATATTATCTGCGTTGAGAATTCCTACAAGAGTTACATTTCTAAAATCAAGACCTTTCGTCAGCATCTGTGTTCCTACCAAAATATCAATATCCCCCTGCTCAAAAGCTGTAATGATTTTCTCAAAACCAAACTTACCTCGGGTGGTATCCGAATCCATTCGGCCAATATTGTGGTCTGGAAACAACTTTTTCAGTTCATTCTCAATTTGCTCGGTTCCAAAACCTTTGGTATCTAATTCTGCACTTCCGCAAGCCATGCACTTTTGTAGCATCGCCATATGATAGCCACAATAATGACAACGCAGTTGCTCCCGGTGTTTATGATAGGTAAGACTCACATCACAATTAGGACACTGCGGGGCGTGACCGCAGGTATGACATTCTAAAACCGGCGAATACCCCCTTCGGTTTTGAAAGAGAATCACCTGCTCTCCTTCCGAAAGTGCCTCATTTATAGCCTCTACTAAATCTTCGCTAAAATGGCCTTTCATCTTTCTTTTACGATACCGGTCCTGAATATCTACAATGCTGTTTTCCGGCATCAGAATTTTACCATAGCGTTCTTTGAGCGTGACCAAAGCGTATTTACCCGTTGAAGCATTGTAGTACGTTTCTAAAGAGGGTGTAGCCGAACCCAAAAGTACTTTCGCCCCTTGCTGACTGGCCAATACGATTGCTGAATCCCGTGCCTGGTAACGGGGTGCAGGATCATATTGCTTATAGCTGTTTTCGTGCTCTTCATCTACAACAACAAATCCCAGATTACTGTAAGGCAAAAACAAGGCACTTCGTGCACCTAAAATAAGCTGTGCTTTATCGGTTCTATTTAGAACATTATTCCAGACTTCTACTCGCTCGTGAACAGTATATTTTGAATGATATACGGAAAGTTTATTTCCAAAATACTCCTGCAATCTTGAAACAAGTTGAGTTGTAAGAGCAATTTCAGGGAGTAAATAGAGTACTTGTTTTCCTTCATCCAAATAGCGCTTTATAAGATTAACGTACACTTCGGTTTTACCCGATGCAGTAACACCGTGCAGCAAACACACATCGTGATGCTCCTGAGACTCTATAATCTCGGTTAAGGCACGTTCCTGAGAGTTATTCAGTTGTTTCACTCCTGCATCAGCATCACCCCTGTAGTTAATTCGGTCCTGCTGAATGACGAAGGTTTCAAAAATACCTTTATCACAAAGCGCTTTCAGCTGTGCCGAACTTGCGCCGGACATATCCTGAAGTTCCTTAGCCTTAACCGGCTTTTTAGAACGTGCCTTTAGCGAAAAATAGTTAAGCAAGAGTTCCCGTTGACGCGGTGCGCGATCCAGATCATCCAGTGCCTGATGCATACGATTTTCCTTTTCATACTCTTTGGTAAGCCTTACATAATTCACCAGCTTGGGTTTATAAGCCTCGTAAATCTCCTGATCTAAAGCTACCAAATCCTTTTCTATGAGCCTGTTGATGACCGGCAACACCTTTTTCTTATTGAGGAGTTGTATAACCTCGCTTATGCGCAGCACACTGCGTCCCTCAAATGCATTTAAAATTGCCAATGCATCTTCATCATCAAATTCCATTTTTTCAGGATCACCGTTATGAAGGCGTCTGATGATGGTCTCACTTTCCAGTAAAAATGCACTGGGTAGCGCGGCACGCATCACTTCACCCAAGGTGGCCATATAATAATCGGCCATCCATTTCCAGTAATTGAGCTGAGGAAGATCCACAACCGGGGTTTCATCGAGGATTTGTTCTATTTCTTTAGCTTCATAAATACGGGGTTCTTCGCGGTGAACCCGAATTGCAAGCGAAGTATATATTTTGGTTTTACCAAAGGGAACAGCGAGTCGCATCCCCGGTTTAATAAAGCTGTATTCTGCTTCACTAATGCGATAGGTAAAGGCCTGCTCAACAGGAATGGGTAAGATTACGTCAACAAAATACACTGCGTAAAGATAAAAAAAAGGCTGTTTTCACTATTGAAAACAGCCTTGGTTTATTAGGGTTTCAGACTTACTGTACGCGATTCCAGTATTGGGTTCTTCCCAGTAGGGAAAAGCCTATATAACCCCGCACTTTCAATTTATTTGCATTTTCTAACTCGATCAGGCACTTGTAGGTTTTTCCGCTTTGCGGATCTAGAATAGTCCCGCCATTGTACTCATCACCGTCCTTTTCAAGTCCGTTCATAATAACCATACCTAAAATAGGCTTATCTTTATTAGCCCCGTCACATTCGGTACATTTAGCATCCTGACGATCTTTATTTAAAATTTCTACGATCTTACCATATATCTCACCGTCTTTCTTGTAGATTTCTATAATGGACTTGGCCTCACCGGTCTCATCATCTATAGATTTCCATTTTCCGGTTACGTCCTGAGCAAAAAGACCAGCCGTTGCAAAAAAAGCAAAAATTATAAAAGCACTTATTTTTTTCATATCTAACAATTAAGGGT
>CAYNMH010000046.1:0-22873 GCA_964398145.1 uncultured Flavimarina sp.
TTAGCCTTTCTGCCCAGGATACACGCTACCTGAGTCAGCATGAGATTGCATTGGATTATGATCCTGAATCCCGCTGGAGTTTTAATTTTGAAATGACTAACCGCAATACCTTTCCTGAAGCAGATAAGCCCTACGCGGTTCAACATGTAGAGTTTTCACATTTTACTACATATGAAAGCGGTTTCTACGGCAGCCTGAGTTTAGGATTTCGCTATCGCAATCGCAATTGGTTTGATCCAACGCGCAGCAATGAAATACGCCTTACCCAGCAATACAACTATGCGAGACACTATAACCAGTATCGTCTGGGACATCGCCTACGGGTTGAACAACGTTTTTATGAAGACGAAACTGTTTACCGGGCGCGCTACAGGCTCAATCTGGATTTTCCGTTACAGGGTTTACGCCTGGATGACGGGGAGTTTTACACCGCAATAGGTCTGGAAACATTGTACAGTATTTCGGCAATGACACAACCTGAACTCAATCAACGCCTGAGTCTTACTTTAGGCAATCAGATTAGTGGAACGCTCAAATTGCAAATCGCTGCCGAATATCGGCGTGAAGATTTGATTATAGATCAGGAAAATCGCGTATTCTTCTACACAGCAGCTAAAATCAAACTTTAGCGAAGTTCTTCGGATATAAAATATTCTATATCGACAAGGTTAATTTCGGGCAGATCGTCAATGTTATGCAGATTAGTATCTAAATCAGTCTCCAGGAAAAACTCATCCGTACAGGTTTGATTTGCCTCGATTTCAGGGCAGCTGGAAGCTTTAGGCTTTGGACTTCCTTTGATAACTAATGTTTCAGTCTTGTATTTATACTCAATGGAAGCAAGAGCATTTCCTTTTACTGCAAAGTTATTAGGATTTTTATAGTGTATACGATAGCTGATTGTTGATTTTTTGTTATCTACATCAAAAGTGTTTGTGTAATAATCCACCTCAATTTCGATATCCTGAGTGGCAACAATTTCTTCTGAGTCATCTTGTAGATCGCAGGCAGCGAAAGCCAGTAGACAAAAAGCGAAAAGGAATAAATTCAGCTTCATAAACTAAAGATTTAGGCAAAATCGCTAATTTAAACTTAAAACGGAATTACTCAAGATATTCCAAAAACTTTTCACGTGGAATTTCGCGTGCGCCCATGCTATCTAAATGCTCGTTATATACCTGGCAGTCTATGAGCTTATAATCTTGACTTTGTAATTTTCGCGCCAGCGTAATCAAAGCGACTTTACTGGCATTGCTCACTTTACTAAACATACTCTCGCCGCAAAAAACCTTTTTGTCCTGAAGATTAATCCCATATAAACCTCCCACAAGAACATCTTCCTGCCAGACTTCAACAGACTCTGCATAACCTTCTTCGTGCAACCTGATGTAAGCCTCAACCATCTGGTTAGTAATCCAGGTACCATGCTGGCCATCTCGTTTTATGCGTTTACAATTTAAAATAACATCTGTAAAACAAGTGTTGTAGGTAACCTTGAAGTTACCCTGATTAAAAACATTACGCATCGATTTTGAAACGTGAATGTTTTCTGGAAAAAGCACCATCCTAGGATCTGGAGACCACCACAGCACCGGTTGCCCGTCATTATACCAGGGAAAAATCCCTTTAGCATAAGCATTTTTGAGTCGGTTTAAAGACAGGTCTGCACCTACCGCAAGCAAGCCGTCTTCATCGGCAAAGCGGTAATCGGGGAAAGGCTGATCTGATGTGATGTAAATGATAAAATTAACATTTAAAGGGCATCTAAACGAAACCCCCGAAACTTACCAAAAGTTACGGGGGTTTCGATATGCTTTAACGCTATTTTAGAACGGCAAATCATCATGATCGTCATCATCAAAGTCTGATGCCGGCTCAAACTGATCTGCCGGGGGTACCGGAGGCACACTACCCGCAGATGCACTATTATCCAGGTTTTCAATTCTCCAGCCGTTAAGACTGTTGAAGTATTTAGTCTCACCCTGCGGACTGGTCCACTCGCGACCGCGCAGATTGATGCTTATTTTTACGTTTTGTCCAGGTTTTACACTGTTGAGTAAATCAGTTTTATCCTGCACAAACTCAACCATTATGGTTTGTGGATACTGCTCTTCAGTAATTACAACTATTTCTCGCTTTTTAAAGCCGCTGCCAAAGGTTTGAACGTCTCCTATTAGTTTTACTTTTCCTTGTACTTCCATTATTCTTCTATTCTTCGTTTATTTTCTATCCTTATTTAAGCCAGAATCAGCTTCCAGGCGTCTGTTACGCGGTTATGGCTTATCAATTCCTGTATTTTTTGATGAAGCTCCTTGCTGCTTTTATCTTTCGCCAAAACTCTCAACTGCTCATCTGCATTTAAAAGATCTAGTATTTCTTCCGCTTGCGGCAATACATCCACATTACCCAAACGTCCCAGATCGTTTCCGGTTAGGATGCTGCTGGTTCTAAATTTTTCAGGAATCTGATCTACACCTACGCCTAAGTTACGCAAAGGTTTTGGTACTTCAAACATCCCGTCAATCGCACGGGTATACCAGTTGCCACCCATTCGGGCTACCAGATCAATTTTATGATCGTCAATAGTACCCGCTTCGGTGAGAATGTTTTCGTGCAAATGCATACGCACCACCTCGCAAATCACCAGGTTCCCAGCACCGCCCTGATCTCCCATAGCGACTACCTCTTTCACTTTACACTCGAGCTGTACCGGCGATTCTGCAACCCTAAAAGGCTTTACAACTTCAGACTGCACCTTAGTGAAACCTGCTTTGATAAACTCATCAACACCGGCCTCATACTCGGTACTGGCCAGAGACATTTGCTCTACCATTGCATAGTTTACAATATTAATCACCACTTCTTTAGTCGCCAGAATGTTGTCTAACGTATGCTTGGTTGTATTGTCACGCCCGCGACGTACGGGAGAGAACACCGCGATAGGTGGATTGGAGCTAAATACATTAAAGAAACTGTAAGGCGACAGGTTGGGCCTGCCCTGAGCGTCCAGAGTGCTGGCAAAAGCGATAGGTCGCGGACTCACAGCGCCGGCGAGGATACCGTAAACGGTCGCATTAGTACTGGCGGCCGGGTCAAGGGTTTGAGTCTTAAATTGCATCCCGCAAAGGTAGGCATACGCTACTACACTTAAAACCGTTTTACAGACAATAATTCTTTGCGAAATGCTTTATATTTATTCAATGTCCATAATTGCTTAAGAAGGAAGAGAGAGTATTTTCCCCTTCCGGTTATCATGGCTTTTTAAGACCTCAATTTATGAAGTTTAACACAGATCAGCGCTTTGTACGCTGGTTTATCATTTTTGCAGCAGTTGTCATCACAGCACTGATTTTATGGAATGTCTCGCTGTTTTTTGATCAGTTGAAACAGGCCGAACGGGATCGTATGGAAATCTGGGCTTCTTCGATGGAAGCTTTTAATACTGAAGACATCAACCAATATTATGCGCTGAGCCAAAAAATAAACAGCCGCAATCAGTATATCCCCATTATCATTACCGACTATAAAGACAGTATTGTCAATAGCATCAACATTCCCGAAGGTGTTTTAGACCATGCGCAGCGCTCTCAGGATATGCTACGCGAGATGGCAGCAGAAAATGACCCTATACGCATCGATATTTTAGGCGGTGAGTTGTGGTATGCCTATTACGGGCATTCGCCGGTAATCAATCAGCTCAAGTATTTTCCGGTAGTTTTGGTTATTATTATCATCTTATTTATTGCGGTTATTTACTTTTTTTATGCAACCTCAAAAGCATCTGAACAAAATTTGCTCTGGGCCGGTATGGCTAAAGAAACCGCGCATCAAATCGGTACCCCGCTATCTTCTCTGGTGGGATGGACCGAAATTTTAAAAACCGAAAATGTAAATCCGGAATACATAGAAGAAATCAATAAAGACATTGCGAGACTAGAAACCATCACCGGAAGGTTTTCAAAAATAGGAAGCGTCCCAAAACTGGAAGCCAAAAATATCATCACCGTTACCCAGGAAGCTTTTGAGTACCTGTCAAAGCGCAGCTCTAAATTGATCGATTTTCAAATCGACGTGCCTCAGGGACAGCTTTTTGTAATGCTCAATGAAGAACTTTTTGCCTGGAGCATTGAGAATTTAGTTAAAAACGCCATTGACGCCATGAAGGGAAAAGGTACACTTACCCTAATTATCAAACGGGACACGCGCTATGCTAAAATTTTGATTCAGGACACCGGGAAAGGAATCCCCAAGATGAACTTTTCTACCATTTTTGAACCCGGCTACACCACCAAAACCCGGGGCTGGGGCCTGGGTCTTTCGCTCACTAAACGCATTATAGAAGAATACCACGACGGGCAGGTACGGGTTTTGCATAGCGAAATCAATAAAGGCAGCACCTTTCAAATTGCCCTTAAATTGATAAACTGATGAACAGCAGATTGCGAAACATGAAAGTAAGTATACTTTCAGACAACTGGTACACCCTTAAAAAGGTAGATTTCGAATATTTAAACAATCAAAATAAATGGGAAAAACAATCGCGCGAGGCCTACGACCGGGGTAATGGCGCCGTAGTACTTCTTTATAACACCGATAAAAAAACGGTCATTCTCACCCGGCAGTTTAGAATGCCCACCTACCTCAACAAAAACGAAAACGGGATGATGATTGAAGCCTGCGCGGGACTGCTGGATGAAAATGATCCTAAAACAGCTATAATCAAAGAGATCGAAGAAGAAACCGGTTATCGCATCAGTAAAGTAGAAAAGATCTTTGAATCCTACATGTCCCCGGGCTCAGTTACTGAAATTTTGTACTTCTTTATTGCCGAATATGCTCCTGATCAAAAGGTTTCTGATGGGGGCGGTGCGGAAGACGAAACCGAAAATATTGAAGTTTTGGAACTTAACTTCAGAGAAGCTTTACAGCAGGTTAAAGTCGGAACAATTAAAGATGCAAAGACCATTATGCTTTTGCAATATGCCCAAATAAATCTGGAAGATCTTCTGGAATGAGTTATTTTCGCACTACCAACGAAAGCTCGATTTATGCCCGAAAACTACGTGAAAATTGGCACTTCAAAACTGCGAAACAACTGCCCCAAATGCTTTGCCCAGAACGGTCTGGAGTTTAGTTTTTACCAAAAGGTTGAAGACACCCAACTCTACACCCGTGCCACTAAAAAAGTAACCGGTGAACTTCATTGCAGCCATTGTGAATCCCGCATTTATCCCGGTTTATGGACCGATGAAATAGATCGTGTTTATTTGTATAATCTAAAACGGGTGGGCAATCCGGCTACTTACCAGCGCTTTAAACCGCTGGCAATATATATCCTGACGGGAGTTGTAATTGCAGGTGCCGCGGCTGCTTTTGGATTTTATTATCTCAAAACTAGATAGCTGCGTTAATTTTCTGTGCCAGAGCTTCCAACTCTTCCGAAGACATGCTGGTTTTGTTGATAAAACGCGCATCTTCCATAGTCGTGAGTGGGATGAGGTGTACGTGAACGTGAGGCACTTCAAGGCCTATTACCGAAACACCTATACGTTTACAGTCAACCACTTTCTCCAGGGCTAGTGCTACTTTCCGACTGAATGCCATTAGGGACATATAATCTTCTTCCGAAAGGTCAAAGATTTTATTGACCTCTTTCTTAGGAATACAGAGCGTATGCCCTTTGGCATTGGGGTTGATGTCCAGAATAGCGATATGCTTATCATCTTCGGCCACAATATGACCGGGAATTTCGCGGTTTATTATTTTGGTAAAAATGGAAGCCATATTTGAGTCAGATGTTAAGGGTTAAATGTATTTCTACTTTCTAATTTTCAGCTAGTCCCTACTGATTTCCAGAATATCAAACTTCATCGTTCCATTAGGAACGCTTACTTCGGCGACCTCGCCAACTTTCTTGCCAAGAAGCCCTTTTCCGATAGGAGAATCCACTGAAATTTTCCCACTCTTCAAATCGGCTTCACTTTGCGCAACCAACTTATAGGTCATCACAGCTCCATTAGTCTGATTTTTAATTTTTACGGTAGAATGCACCAAAACCTTGGAAGTGTCTAATTGAGACTCATCAATAATACGGGCGTTGGCGACGATTTCTTCCATTTTAGAAATACGCATTTCCAGCAATCCCTGGGCCTCTTTAGCCGCGTCATATTCGGCATTTTCACTTAAATCCCCTTTATCGCGCGCATCTGCAATGGCTTGTGATGCCTTAGGGCGCTCAACATCCTTTAACTGATTGAGCTCGTCTTTTAATTTTTTTAATCCTTCTGCCGTATAGTATGATACTTTACTCATAACTTCGTTTCTTTATGCACAATGTAACTGTGTGTGATTTCGTTTTATCAGGTGTGTTAATACAGACATGCGATTATGCCAGAGGTATAAACACAAAAAATCCCATTATAAACGGGATTTGTCTGGCTAATATACGAAATTATTAATTCTCAGTCCTAAAATCTTAAAAATTGACAAAGCTGCTTCCTTTAAAATTTACAAAACACGCTTTAGTAAGCTCATGTATCCTATTTGTTCTAAACTCATGCAGTTCAGACGATGCGCGGATCAATAACCCCAATCTTAGAACATTTGCGTTTACTATTACCATCGACACTAATCTACCTAATTACAGAATTTTACAGCTCCCAGGTAATGCTAAATATGTTCCGAACGTAGGTATACGCGGCATTTTTGTCATTAATACCGGTACAGGCATTCTGGCCTGGGAAGCGACAGATCCCAATCATGTGCCTAACGAATGTTCTACAATGGTTCTCAACGGTGTTGAAGCTACCTGTCCCTGCGAAGAAAACACCTATAATCTATATACCGGTCAGGACGCCGGTCAAAGTCTGCCTTACACTTTACTGCCTTATCGGGTTGCTCAGGAAGGAAACCTGATAATTGTTTCGAATTAGATTTTAAATAAAAAACTGCCCGAAGTTAAGCCCGGGCAGCCTATTAACAACAGTACAATCCCCTAAAATCGTACCGATGCTCCTACCAAAAAGTTGATTTTTGCCTGCGGATAATAACCGGCACCTTCAACCGTTGTCACTGCTCCGGCTTCCGTAGTATCATAAGTAAAGAAATAACCGTTTGAAACGTATTCTTCACAAAAAATATTATTCACGAGTGCCGTTAGCCTTATCGATTTGGCAAAACCCAATTCGCCCAACTCATACTGGGCGTTGAAGTCATTTACAAAATAAGCACTAAGCTTAGAACCTTCTGCATCTATATTTCCCAGATATTGTTCTCCCACATATTTTGATAACAGAGACAGTCTCAGGTTTTCTACGGGAAACCAATCCAGACGGTTTGCAGCAACTACCTCTGGTGAAAATGAAATATGCGTATTTCCCAGATTCCTTAATTCGCCATCTCGTTCAAAAAAGAAATCCCGGTTTTTATTGGTACTTAATGCAAGATTAGGTGTAGTGGCCAGAATGCCGGGTACAATTTCTAAACCGGCTTCGATCTCAAGCCCCAGTCTGTAGCTTGAACCGCTGTTCTGCCGTATAGGAGCCCCTACATCATCTATAGCTCCGGTTAATACGAGTTGATCGCGGTAATCCATATAAAATACATTAGCATACACACGGGCGCGCTCCTGAGTAAAGCGGTATCCCAACTCAAAATCGTTAAGTGTTTCGGGCACCGGGTTCCCATTTTCAAAATCGGTACGGTTGGGCTCCCGGTTTGCACGGGCATACGACGCATAGATTTTATTATCCTCATTAAGCGTGATCGTCACACCCGCTTTGGGATTAAAAAATGAATAGTTTTCATCTACAATAAACTCGGTGGTGTCATCTGCAAGTCCATCTGTACTGTAGTGAATAAAACGCCCCTGTACATCCCCAAAAACGCTCCAGGTATCATCAATTCTCCAGGTGGCTTTGGCAAAGGTGGTAAACTCATTCTTGTCTGCGGTACCAAAATAATAGCGATAGCCTTCTTCTTCGGTCTGCGAAAAATAACGCGCCCAGAGAATCTCACCGTAATGATCGCCGGTATATATACTTCCAAAAACTCCCGCATCAAAATCGATAGTAGCATCTGAATAGTTGGTAGTTAAATTAGCGACGTAATACCTGTTGTCGAGCCAGCGCCGACGGATTAAATCGGTATCGGTTTGAAGCTCACCATCTACCTCATACGGTTCCCAGCCAATGTATTCAAATGTAGGATCATTAGTATACTCCAATACGTTTGGGTAATACCACCGATCTACATATTCCTCATAAAATCCGCGGCCCATCGTATAGTTCAAAGCCAGGTTTGTAGACCAGCCGCCGTCGTATTTCTGATTCCAGAGCAATTGTACATGGTCTTGCTTGTAATCATCAACCTGATTGTCGTAAAAGCCTTCAAAATTGCCGTCGTCATCGTACTGAAAACCAATTGGGTTAAATCTACGGTTTGTGGCCAGAGTTTCAGCATCAATCCCGTTCCAGGACTGGTAAGTGATTTCATGACCGCCAAAAACGATGGCTTTTAGCAGGGTATTTTCAGTACGGTAAGCTCCCTGCAGAAAATAGGATTCTAAATCAGAACTCGCGCGATCCACATATCCGTCAGATTGAATAGTGGAAAGCCTTCCGGAAAAGCTGAAGTGTTCGTTAATCAAACCGGTGCCAAACTTCACGTTGGCCCTGCGGGTATTAAACGATCCACCTGAAGCATTGACTTCTGCATAAGCCCTGTCGTCTGTTGCATCGGTGAGAATATTTAAACTGGCTCCAAAGGCTCCGGCTCCGTTAGTAGAAGTACCCACACCGCGCTGCAATTGCACACTTTGAATAGAGCTGCTAAAATCCTGAAGGTTTACAAAAAAACTCCCCAGACTTTCCGCATCATTATATGGAATTCCGTTAATCGTGACATTGATTCCCTGATTGCCTGTTCCGCGAACGCGAAAACCGGTATAACCCACTCCTGCACCCGCATCTGAAGTGGTGACCACACTAGGCAGGTAATTCAGTAGAATAGGTAAGTCCTGTCCCAGATTGCGCTCTTCGATTTCCTGTTTGGAAAGGTTACTATAGGTGATGGGAGAATCGGCATCAACCCGTATAGATTGTACCAGAACCTCATCGAGTTTGTTGACTTCGGTCGTGTCAATGACCGGGTTTTGCTGTGCAAGTGCGCCTATAGATGTTAGACCGGCAGCACAAGCGAATAAAAGAGTTTTCATTCGTAAAATGATTTTTACGAATAAAAGGGGCAATTATTCTGTGTTACTAATAGTTAATAAAATGCAATGTTGCTTAAAATAAAAACCGATCGTCACCGGCATTTTAAGCGGTTCCCTTGGCAGCATTATCCGCCCAGGTTCATTGGGTATGATCTCAGCTCGCTTTCTGTCTAAGCAGAAGTTTAAGCACCCCTTTGAGATTAGGCGGCAAATGTAAGCGAATATTTCTGCTTTTATAAAAGATTTAAGGAGATTTATGCGTTCCAGGCTTAATTTTAGACCTAATGAAGAATACTAAAAGATCTATAACCCTTAAAGTCCTAACCGGTTACCTGGTAATTGGTTTACTGATATTTCTTGCCGTTTGGCTTATTTACCCGGAGCTCAAAAAAGTGATTTATCCACCCCGGCAGGAACAGGCCGCTAATAAAAAACTCACCTACATCAGTAATGCGCTCAGTTATTTATACAAAGCTGAAACTATAGGCAGAACCGCTATGGCTACCGGATCGCTGGAGCAATTTAACACCTATACCCAGGTGGTGGACAGCATAGATAGAACAATTGATTCCCTACAATTAATTACAGAAAGACGAACTCAAAAGACACAACTCGATAGCATTCAACTTCTGCTGAATGACAAAACAACAAATATTAAAACTATGGTGCGCCTGCGCCAGGAACAATATTCGCGTAATTATTATGATGAGGCTTTATCTGAACTGATCAAAGAGGACATTTATTTCGAAGATTATGCAAACGATCCGCGTCTTGATTCTTTAGACCCCTACGCTAAAAAGGTGGTGGTTGATCTTATGGAATACATCAGAAAAGACAATACCGATAAAGACCAAAATATGGTCGCCATGGCCGAAACAGTGCGGAAAACACTGGCCCGAATTGAGGCCCGAAAAAAAGAGCTGGAGGTTAACATCATTAACCGTGAAAATAAATTGCTCGGCAACGATCGCAACCTCAACCTGAAAATTCGCAACCTGTTAAATGCCCTGGAGCGCGAAAGCTCTCTTACCGCCAGAGAGCGTGAGGCAGAACTCAACAAGCGTATTGAAGCAATCACTCAAACCCTCAAAATCATAGGAATAATCAGTATTGTCCTGGCCATTGGGTTTATCATACTCATTTTCAAAGATGCTTCCCGCAGCCAGCAATACAATAAAGATCTGCAGGAAAGCAACGCCGTCGCTCAGTCTCTGTTAAAAAGCCGCGAACAGTTAATGGCAACTATTACGCACGATATGCGTTCACCATTAAATACCGTGATCGGTTTTACAGATTTGCTTCAAAAGTCATCTTTGACCCCACAGCAAAATCACTATTTAGAAACTGTTCAGAAATCTGGTGATTATATGCTCAATCTGGTGAATGATTTGCTTGATTTTTCAAAGCTTGAAGCCGGAAAGATCAAGATTGAAAAAATTCCCTTCAACCCAAAAAAAATAGTGGAAGACGTGCTTGCAGTGAGTCTGCCCACCCCCCTAAAAGACGGCGTGGAAATAAAAACCGAGTTAAGTGAAGAGGTAAACCAGATGTTTAAGAGTGATCCGTTTCGTATTAAACAAATTTTGACCAATCTGCTTACCAATGCCTATAAATTTACCGATACCGGAAGCATCACCATCACCGCAGATTATCAGGGAGGAAGACTTAGATTTTCAATAATCGATACAGGCTGCGGTATTCCGAAGGAAAAACAAAAACTCATTTTTAAAGAATTTGCTCAGGCTGAAGAAACCACGCAGCGCAAATACGGCGGTTTTGGTCTGGGACTGTCAATTTCTCAACGACTCACCTCCTTGCTTAGGGGTGAACTGAAATTAGAAAGTACCCCGGGAAGCGGAAGCACCTTTTCTGTTATAATACCGGCAGAAAAAGTAAAGCAACCTGTAAAGAGTTCTGAAAAACAAACGAAAAAAGAAAGTTCTACGAAAGAGACTCTTAGAACTATTCTGCTTGTTGACGACGAGCCGGCTCAAATGGAACTCACCCGTGCTATTCTGGCAAATTACAACCTACACGTGCAAACCGCCACAAACGGAGCAGAGGCTTTAGAACTGCTGGATCAAAACGAGGTTGATCTCATTCTTACAGACATTCAAATGCCCATTATGGACGGGGTTGCTTTCATAAAAAAACTGAAGAAAAACCCGGAACTCCAATCAATCCCGGTGATCGCGCTAAGCGGTAACGCTACCCTTAAAAAATCAGATTACCGGTTTTTTGGGTTTACAGCCCATTTAGAAAAGCCCTTTAAACCTGCCAAGCTTATTGAGGTTCTTGAGCGCATCGGCACCCTGGAAACAGGGAATTCAGCATCGCAGTCGCGCGCTGTTGAATCGCAAAGCACCCATTTTTCACTTAACCAGTTACAGGCTTTTACCGGAAGTGATCAATCTGCCTTATTCAATATCTTAACTGTCTTTTGCACCAGTACTTCTGAGAATCTTTTGGTCCTGGAACATAAAAATCCTGATCCATTAAAAATCAAAGAGGTTGCTCATAAAATGTTACCGATGATGCGTCAGCTGGAAGCCCGGTCTGTAATTCCCCTACTGGAAAAATTGGAAAACTTAGAACCTCAAACACCCTTACCGGCAACTATAGTTGAGACTTTAAAGGAAGTACGGGAACGAATTGAGGTTTTATTAGCCGAAATCAGGCAATTGCTTAAAGCTTAATGCCGTAAAGTTTTAGCTTATTGTAAAGTGTTTTCCGGTCAATATCGAGCAGGCGCGCCGCTTTACTTTTATTGCCATCAGCCTGTTCCAAAGCATCCAGAATGCGTTCCTGTTCATTTTCTGCATTAAAGAGCGAAAATGGATTGTGAGCCTTATCTCGTTTTACGAGCACTTCCGGTGGTAAAATTGCCAGTGGAATAACCGCTTCCGGACTAAGTAAAACAGAACGCTTCACGACATTTTTTAACTGCCTCAGATTGCCCGGCCACTCGTATTGCTTTAAAGCTTCAATCGCTTCTTCTGAAAATCCGGTTATTTGTTTTTCCAATTCGTCATTAGCCTGATTTAAAAAAGTATGAACAAAGAGCATAAGATCTTCCTCCCGTTCTCGTAGCGAAGGCATTTGGATGGAAAATTCATTTAAGCGATGGTACAGATCTTCCCTGAATTCACCGGCTTCGATAGCCTCTTCCAGGTTTTCGTTGGTTGCCGCAATAACTCGAATATCTACGGCTACTTCCGTATTGCTGCCTACCCGCTTCACCTTACGCTCTTGCAAAGCGCGCAACAGTTGAACCTGTAATTCGTAGGACAAATTTCCTATTTCATCTAAAAAAAGAGTTCCGCCATTTGCCGCTTCAAAGTGCCCGGTCTTGTCAGAAACCGCACCCGTAAATGAACCCTTGACATGACCAAAAAACTCACTACTGGCCAATTCTTTGGGTATCGCGCCACAATCAACGGCTATAAAGGGCTTTTCTTTTCGTTTACTTTTACGATGGATACTCCGGGCAGCATATTCTTTACCGGTACCACTGTCGCCTATTATTAAAATAGACATCGCTGTAGGTGCTACCAGATCTATATAATTAGTGAGCTTTACTGCGGCATCGCTCACCCCGGCTATAAATCCGGATGTATTCTCTATAGTTTGCTCTGAAGAGTTAGGATCTGCTTTTTCTGAATTCCCTCGGGCAGACTGCTTCTTCTTCTCCTGAGCATTCGAGTTGACATCAAGAGTTCTGGTAATAATATTAAGAAGTTCGTCTGGTCGCACAGGTTTAGAAATGTAATCAACAGCTCCCTGCTTCATCGCTTCGACAGCCTTATTGACTTCGGCATAACCCGTCATCAGGATTACAGGGCACGCATTATAGCTATCATTTACCAGTTTTAGAATGCTTAATCCATCCTCATCCGGCAATCTTACATCGGTAATCACTAGATTAAACTGGTCTTCAGCTAAAAAACCGGATGCCTGAGACGCGGTAAATGCGCTGGTGACCATAAAGCCATTCTTTTCCAGAAAGGTTTCGAGCATTTTACAAAATGCTACATCGTCTTCTATAAGCAGAATTTTTGTCAAGCGATTATTTTTTTTAAAAGTACGAATACCAGATGTGGAGCAGAAATGGAATCTCCTAAAAAACGTTAAACACGCGTTAGCTTTTATTCAACGACTTTTATAAAAAATTGGTATGTCAGCATAAAAAAAGCCCCGAAAATCGGGGCTCTTCTTTTTGAACTTTTAACCATTCTATATTAAAAATTCAAAACATCTAACTTACTCTATTCTTGTGGCTCAATCCACTCTCCGGCAGCATTGATATAAGCTGTCTCTGTTTCACCATCCATTTCAAGGCTTAGCTTAAAAGTTTTCTTTTCCGCATCTGCCCAGGCTTCTTTAACTGTAGCACCAGACTTATCCTCTTTAATGGCATCGGTTACGGTTACAGGTAGTTTAGAAACTTCAATGGGTGAATATTTCTGCACCGGTGCTTCTACCTGAGTTTTTGCAGCGGCAATATCACCACCTGTTTTCTCTTGAGCATTTATATTTTCTGTAGCAAATAGCATGGTTGCTGCGGCTGCTACGGTCATCACTAGATTTTTCATAATTTTAATATTTTGTGCACGTTACGCGCTTATTAATTTATCTGACTAATTTTGTTATTTCTGAATTTTAACCCACTTACCTTCTTCATTGATGTAAGCAGTTTCCATTTCAGCGCCTTCAGCTTTTAGCATAAGCTTATAAACTTTGAGCTTTTCATTAAAGAAAGCCTGATCAACAGTTGCACCGGCCTTGTCTGCTTCAACTGCACTGGTTACTTTTTCTGGCAAAGCAGAAGTTTCAACTTCTTTAAATCCGTCTTGTTGAACGGGTGCCTGAACTTCAGTTTTTGTCATTGCTACCTCTTCCGAAGTGTTTTGTGCATTTATATTTTGAGTTGCAAATAGCATTGTTGCTGCTGCGGCTGCGGTCATTACTAGACTTTTCATAATTTTTGATTTTATTGTATTATAAATTTGTTTCGTTTAAGAGTTTCATTCGTAAACTCGATTAGTATAGTAACAAGATCGTACCAAGAATGAAAAGAAACGTGATGACTCTTTAAACAACTGATTATTAGCTATATAAAAAATTTATTCAACTAGCAAGAGATGTGGAACAGAATATATTCCACAAAAAAAGTGTGGAAAAAATCCACACTTTTTATAAAGCCTATATTTAAAAATTACATCGGGGGCGGTTTACGATTTGCTTTTTTCTCAGAGTTACGCTTTTTAGACTCCAGCCGTCGCTTTTTTGAAGCCAGGGTGGGTTTTGTTTTTTTCCGCTTTTTGGGTTTTACCAAAGCTTTCTCGAGCAGTTGTACCAAATTTTTAAAAACCTCTACCTTGTTTTTATGCTGACTTCGGCTTTGATCGTAAGAAAGTACAAACTGGTTCTCTGTTGTGAGTTTACAAGCCAAACGCTGCCTGAGGCGTTCTTTTTGATCTTCGGTAAAAACAGCCGAAACTTCCAGATCCCAATGTAGCATTACCTTAGTAGAGGTTTTATTTACGTGCTGTCCCCCGGGCCCGCTGCTGCGCACCGCTTTAAACTCACATTCAGATTGTAGGAGGTCTTTATTCATGAAGACTGCGCCTGATGAGCCGGTTTTAAAAGATCATTAACCGTCTTCACCGGATTAAAAGTTTCTAAAGGCACCTCCACAAAAAGCGTGTTCCAGCGGGCCATAGCCCCATTCCACAAGCCGGGAAGTTCTAGGGCTTTGATCTCGTTACCTCCATCAGTCTTATAAGCGATAAATGCAAGATCCGGATTTACATAGTCTAGCAAATTGTACTTCTCACCCTTGTAATTACGTACCCCGGCAACAATATCTACCGGGTTAAAATGAGTCGATTTTTTGAAAATCTCCTGTTGATTTTTATCTTTTTGATTTACCTGGGCACCTTCAATTATTTGCAAAGCTACTTTACCGCTTTCATCTTCTACCCAAAACGGTCCCCCGCCGGGTTCTCCCTCGTTCTTTACCATTCCGCAAACGCGAATAGGACGATCGATCAATTGAGTCAGGTACTTTTTCTTTTCGCTTTGCGAAAAACCGGAATAATCCTCGTCAATACGCGTACTGAAATCTTCTTTTAAAAAGTTAACCAGATCGCTAAGTTGAGTGTCCGAGATACGGTCTTCGGCTAAAAGTTCGGCATATTTAAACACCTGCTCCTGCTTCTCAAGCAGCAGCCCGGCCAGTATGCGTTTAGAACGCGAGAGGGTTTTGATTTGATCCTGAATCAATACGTTATCTATGTTCTTGATAAAGATGACATCTGCGTCAACATCATTGAGGTTTTCAATAAGTGCTCCATGACCGCCGGGTCTAAACAGTAGCGAACCATCTGCCTTACGATACAATGTATTATCTAAAGTAACCGCAACGGTATCGGTCTCCGGCTTTTGAAAAGAATAAGTAACCTTAAAATTAACGCCGGTGGTGTTACTTACGGATGCATGTACTTTATCAAATTCTTTCTCAAAAGCTTCTTTATGTTCCGGCGAAACGGTAAAATGCAATTCTGCCTGATCATTTTTTGCCGCATAGGCAGCTGCTTCGTGAAGGTGTTCTTCAAATGCTGTTGCTTTATAGCACCCGTAGTAGTGAAAGGGTATCAAACCTTTGGGCAAGCTTCCATAATCTTCACCTTCTGTAGCCATCATAGTTTTGATAAAAGCATACTTTCTGTCATTTTCATCACTCAACTTCTCGGTATCGAGTTGATCTGCGATGTGATGGTAAAATGGAAAGTTCTCATAACCCTCAAAAAAAGTTTTCATGTGCTTGTCACCGGTGCGGGACAGGTAGGTGTCGATGGTTTCTTTAGCCGGATCATAATCTTCCAGAAACTGGTATATTTTTTTAAACATACGGCTGGCAGCTCCTGATGCGGGAGTGAATTTTAAAAGGTCAAGATCCTGCTTTTTTCTTTCGTAAAAATCAAGATAATTGAGCTCCTCACCTTCTGAAAGTTTAAAAATCCCATCTGAGACGGTGGCCGGAGCAACCAGTTTTACGTTTGGCACTCCATTCTTAAAAAGATCAATCTGCGATTCGACCTGCTTAGGCGTCAGGCCGTGGGCTTTGATTTCGTTGAGTTCTTGGTCTGTAAAGTTCAATTGAGTAATGCTTTTAGTTGGTTAGTAATACGTTTCATTCGCTCTTCTAAACTGCCTTTAACCACCACATAGGGACGGTTATACTGAATTAAAGCCTGCTCAAAACGGTTGAACATGGCTTCGCGTTGGTTGGGACGGTCACGTAAATCATCGGCCTGCCACGGTACATCGATATAAGTAAGGATGTATAGGTCATAGGAATTCTCACCGGCAGCCCGGGCCACTTCAGGATCACACCAACCGTCATAATAGGCCTCGCTGTAAACCTTTGTTTCTAAAAGGTCTGTATCACAAAATACTATTTTTTCTTCAGAATTGACAGTAGAATTTTCTAGTTGCATCTGACCCCGCGCAATCGGCAGGATATCTTTAGGTTCACATATTTTGTGCTCTTCATCCCACTTTTTCTGAAGGTATTCGCGGGCAAATTCCGGCACCCAACTCCCGTTGTAATGTTCGGCCAGCTTTCGCGAAAGCGTGGTTTTACCGCTACTCTCAGGGCCGAAGAGTACGACTTTTATGCAGTTACCGGATTGCTGTTGAGGTATTTTTTCCACGAGATATAGCCGTAAATAGCGAGTCCCGTAAAAATAAGGTATTGTAAACTGGTAAATGTGAAACCTTTGTAAAAATACAGTGGCACCGAAATGAGATCTCCGGCGATCCAATAGATCCAGTTTTCAAGCTTACGGCGGGCCATAAGCCACATCCCCACAAAGAAAATAGCTGTGGTGAGCGTATCTACATAAGCCGTCCAATCATTCCACTTATCAAAAGCCGTATACACGATAAAGACAAAAATGATGGTCCCTACAAATATAGCGATAGAAAGCAAATGCTCTTTTCCTGAAGCTTTTGCAATGGGTGTCACGTGCTCTGCATCTACCTTGCGCGTCCAGACATACCAGCCATAGATACTCATCGAAAAATAATACCCATTGATCATCATATCGCCCAGCAAACCCCATTTAGCCAGTAAATACACATAAATAGCAGTGCTGATCATTCCGGTGGGATAGACCCAAATGTTGTTTTGTTTGGAAAACCACACGGAAAGTAAGCCAAAAATAACTCCAAGAATTTCTAAAACTATGGAAGAAGTCTCGTAATCTGAATATTGTCCAAACAGGAAATCGAGTGTTTCAGCCATAGCTTAAATTCTGAAATTTCCGTTTTCAAATGCGGTACCTACAACAACAAGGTCTGCACCAGCCTCATAAGCACGTTCCAGTTGCTCCCGCGTTCTAATCCCGCCGCCTACAATAAGCGGAATATTGATGACCTCCTTCACTGCTTTTATAATTTCCGTAGAAACCGGTTTTTTTGCTCCACTTCCCGCTTCCAGATAGATGAGTTTTTTACCGGAATACTGCCCCGCAAGCGCAACAGCTACAATACGGGCAGGGTCTTCCTGTGCGAGCGGTTGAGTTTTGCTTACCCGTTGCACTGCGCTTTCAGTGCCTCCATCTACCAGAATATAGCCGGTAGGAATAATTTCTAAAGCAGCATTTTTCAGCTTTTCAACCGATTTAATTTGTTGCCGAATGAGGTACTCGGGGTTTTCTCCGGAAATAAGGCTTAAAAAAAGCAGGGCATCTGCATCAGGAGTAATCTGGCTGTGATCTCCCGGAAATAAAACGACGGGTAAGTTGGTGTTTTTTTTTAACTCGGCTACACACCATTTCGTTTGTTCTGCGGTGGCGGTGCTTCCGCCTACAAAAAGATGCGTGGTATATTCCGGCACGGCTTTTACGTATTCCTGAAGATTTATGAGATGTACTTCTTCGGGGTCTATCAGAATGGCAAAGCCGGGTTGTTTTAGATCGGCTGTTCGTTCCATTTCTGAGTAAAATGCTCTTTCGCTATGCGTAAAATTGTGGATCATAGCGCCCGGGCATAAACGCAGGTAAAACCTTCAAACTCCAAAAAATCTATGGCATAACCACTCTTGTCTCCCTGATAGTTAATACTGGCACCTGTCTTTGCATCTTCAAAATCGAAATCTTCCACATAAATATGCTGTAAAAAGCTCAGCCCTTTGACCCCATATATTTTATAAAGTGACTCCTTAGCTCCCCAGACTATGGTGAGCTTGCGTATCAGTGCATCTTCGTTAGCCAGCGTGTGATATTCTTTAAGCGGGGTAAAACGCGAAGCAATGCGTAAAATCTTGTCCCGCTGCATTTCGATATCAATCCCTACCTCAGTATCATCACTTACAATGATCGCCGTAAAATTATAAGAATGGGTGATCGAAATAAACCTTCCGTCCTTTAGGTGTGGTTTTCCGTTTTCGGTATAGTACAAATCCTGATCGGTATAACCCGCTTCGTGCAGGAGGTGCCTGATGCTTAAAAAACCCCTGCGGTGCAGTTCCGATTTCATACTCTCAAAACGCGTCTTACAGTGCGGAGTCAGATTAACATCTTCGGCTAAATCATCAAGGGCTTCTTCTACCTTCCAGATGTAAACCTGAGTGCTTGCGTTTGGCGTTATAGTTTTGAAAAGTGGCACGTTAAGTAGTGGATATTACGTATTTTTGCACAAAATAAGAATTGTAAATATAAGACTATGTCAACGAAAACAGTGCAGTACGTTCCTTATAAAGTCAGAGATATTTCTTTGGCCGCCTGGGGAAGAAAAGAAATAGAATTGGCCGAAGCAGAGATGCCCGGTCTTATGGCGTTACGCGAAGAATATGGCGCAGAGCAGCCTCTAAAAGGAGCTCGTATTGCCGGTTGTTTGCATATGACCATACAAACCGCAGTTTTGATCGAAACCTTGGTGGCTTTAGGAGCTGATGTTACCTGGAGTTCTTGTAATATTTTCTCTACTCAGGATCATGCGGCAGCAGCCATTGCCGCAGCCGGAATCCCGGTTTACGCCTGGAAAGGGATGAACGAGGAAGAATTTAACTGGTGTATTGAGCAAACGCTGTTTTTTGGCGAAGACCGCGAGCCGTTGAATATGATTCTTGATGACGGGGGCGACTTGACAAACATGGTTTTAGATAAATATCCTGAACTTGGTCCGGGCATCAAAGGTCTTTCTGAAGAGACCACAACTGGAGTTCACCGTCTGTACGAGCGTATGAAAAAAGGCACGCTTCCTATGCCTGCCATCAATGTTAACGACAGTGTAACCAAGTCTAAATTTGACAATAAATTTGGTTGCCGCGAGAGCGCTGTTGATGCTGTGCGTCGTGCAACCGACGTGATGCTTGCCGGTAAGCGCGTTGTCGTATGCGGTTATGGTGATGTAGGTAAAGGTACTGCTGCTTCTTTTAAAGGTGCGGGCTCTATAGTTACCGTTACCGAGATTGATCCTATTTGTGCCCTACAGGCTGCAATGGACGGTTTTGAAGTAAAAAGACTGGAAACCGTGGTTGCCAATGCAGATATCGTAATTACCACAACCGGTAATAAGGATATTGTTCGCGGGGAGCACTTCAAGGCGATGAAAGACAAAACCATAGTATGTAACATAGGCCACTTTGATAATGAGATTCAGGTTGCCTGGTTAAATGAAAATTACGGCAACACTAAAGACGAAATCAAGCCTCAGGTAGATAAGTACACCATTGACGGTAAAGACATTATTTTACTTGCGGAAGGGCGTTTAGTAAACTTAGGCTGCGCAACCGGTCACCCCAGTTTTGTAATGAGTAACTCCTTTACAAACCAGACCTTAGCTCAGATCGAGTTATGGAAAAACAGCGATAACTATAAAAATGAAGTGTATATGTTACCGAAGCATTTAGATGAAAAAGTAGCTGCTTTACACTTAGAGAAAATAGGCGTTGAGTTAACCACACTTAACGACGAGCAGGCCGAATACATAGGCGTCGAAGTAGAAGGACCTTTTAAACCGGAATACTACAGATACTAGTTTGAGATTTGAGATCTTAGACTTAAGATGTTGGATTAAACCCTCGCAGTGATGCGGGGGTTTATTTTTTTACAATAGTCATCTGGGCCTTTTCGCCTTGCTTAAGGTTTGTGATTGTACGCACAAAGTTACGGCTGTCCTCTACCTCCAGCCTCACGGTATTAGGAGCAGAAGTGCCCTCACTTACTGCTTCAACTCTAATCTGTGTTTGAGGATTTTCCAGCTTAAATTCTAAAAGTTTTTTTTCGTGCAAAACGGTATAGTTTTCTAAAACAGGCTTGTTATCCACATACAAATTGATGATATCCCCATCTTCTTTACCCGCATCGTAGATTGCCAGCTTTACCTTTTGATCCCGTGTGAATATATTGAGATTCTCATCCTTTGCGATGATATTTCGCGTTAAGGTATCTAATACCGTGGCTACCTTTATATTTTTCTTGATAGAATCTGAAAATTTACGGGAGCGTTGCACCACCTTATCAATTTTCTCCACGCGTTTTTTAACCTGCTCTCCCGAGTTCACGATAATCATACCATCAAGGCAGGGCGTTCCGTCTGCATAAAGCCCTTTAAAATCACCACTAAAGGCTTTAGCCCGATCCAGATTGCGCACCTTTCCCTTAAAATTAACAAAGCAAAAATCCTTTTGAACCACTGGAGATTTGGTGTACACAATATCGTATTCCTCAAAGCTCAAAAGGTTTTCATCTTCACTATAATAGCCTTTGATATTTGATTTGGTTTCATGCTTACCTGCAAAATCGGTAAGCGAATACCCATAGATCGAGTCGTTGACCCGATCAAATAAAACTTTATAACTGATGAATGAAGAATCGTTTAACTTGATAACCCCAAAGAACTCATATTCCTGAGCATTCATGGCACTAGCAAAAGTTAAACATATCAAAAACAAGAATCCTCTGAAGGTGGAATATCTCAAAATTGTGTACTTTTTAAATAATTTAATCAAACCTTTAACCTTATGAAATTCAAAATTATTCTTTCACTGGCATTTCTGCTAATGATTTCTACAACAACATTTGCGGGTTTTCCTGTAGAGCGCGTTTCAAAAACAACGACTGAAGTAACTGCAGACGCTGCAAACTCCAGTGAACTTATCTCTCCTGCGGCTGTAGCTGCCGACAGACAAACTGTAGCCATCCTACTCTGGTTATTTTTAGGAGGTTTTGCTGCACACAGATGGTACCTCGGAAGTCCTATTTTATGGAATATCGTTTTCATCCTGACTTTAGGTTTCTTTGTTGTGGGCTGGGTTATTGATGGTATAGACATCATCACCGGAAATTATCCCGGATTATAAAAAACCTATCCGTTAAAACATCAAAACCCGCCGGGATTCCGGCGGGTTTTTTAGTGGTCAGGGATTTGGGAAATGCTTATTTCAGCTTGCCTAAATCGTAATAATAAAAGGTCCCATCGTCATTCATCGCGACAAATAGACCATTTTTAAACGTGTCATTTAAAGGAACCGTTACCACTTCACAGCCATCGGTTTCGGTAGTGGTAAGGTTTACAGCCTTAATTAGCTTATTTGTTTGACGGTCGTAAATATTGAACTGCCCGTGTTGCTGGTCTGAAACAATAATCATCCCGCTGCCATCAGGATAAGCAGCAATGGCAATACCTTCTATATCTTCTAAAAAATCTTCCCGGCCAAAAGATGCAAGTTGCTCATTGCCTTTAGAAGGCTCTGCATAGTATTTTTTTACACTTTCTCCCTCATCTGAATAATAGACAAAACCCAGTGCATCATCAACAGCAATCGCCTCTATTTCCTTTTTCCCGCTAAAATTTCCAAACTTGCGCACCAGATCAAAGCCTACTAAGCTGTCAAATTTTGGGGTGATCCGATATTGATACAAGTAGTTTTCCAAAGGACCGGTTTTACGACCTACAATAGCATAAAAGGCTCCGTCAACGGGTGATTGGTACAGACTCACCCCCATTGGATACTGAAACTCTTCATTGGTATCATCTGCAAAAACCGGAAAGCCACCGCCATCTAATGGTTTCATGTCGGGCACCGAATAAATGCGTAACATTTTCCGCTCCCGCTCTGTAAAGGCGATGATGTCAGTTTTGGTAGAATCGGTTAAAGGAAACCCGTAACGTAAGTCAACATTGTTTGGCCGCTCAATATTAGTAATCGATTTTTCCGGAATGATCTTTCCCTCTAAATCAAATGCAAAAACACCTCCATCTGTATCTTTGTCGGTACCAAAAACAATACTTTTTGAAGCATCTTCCGGATTGATCCAGATGGCAGGATCGTCGGTGTCGTATTTTACGTGTTCCGTAATGATATCAGGCTTAATACCCGGGAGTTGTGACTTTTTGCTTCCGCAGGAAACTACCATCATTACTGTGCTGAAAGCAGCGATATACTTTAAATTTTTCATTCTAAAACAAGTCATATTTTATACCAAAGGTTAAACGCGTGCTGTAGTATTCCATTTGCATGGTACGGTTTTTCACACCCTGGTAATACCGCAAGGGTTGATTGGTAATATTATTTAAATTGGTAAACAGCTGAAGGTTTTTTGACAAGAATACCGTCGCATTAAAGTCCAGAAAGAACTGTTCGTC
>CAYNMH010000046.1:22973-26904 GCA_964398145.1 uncultured Flavimarina sp.
ACCGTATTTTCTGAAACATTGTATTTAAAATGCACACCCGGCAAGACATTGGTATACGCACTTTCATCATTGATTTGTGTAAAGGCTTCCGGCTCATCAACATCAAAGCTATTTCCGGTGCTCTCAATACGGGTATTTTCAATGCGCAAACCTACCAGAACGCTTAACTTATCGGATAATTTTTGATTGGTCATGAGATAACCGGCATACACATTTTCAGTTACATCAAAGTTATCCCCAAGAAACTCATCGGGTACCGTTTCACCTTCAAAGGCTGCATCATCATTCAGGTTTAGGCTGCCTAAAAACTCAGGCGATGCAAAAACACCCGGTCTGTACTTTTCACCTGCCAGAAAATCGTTGCCATCATAAACCCGTTGTTCTACCAGCGCAAGATTATCAAGGGCAGCGGTGAGCGGTGTATATTCTGAAAATGTGTTATCACGGGTCTTGTTTTTAAAGCGACCACGCACACCAAATTTAATGCTACCATCTCCCGTGCTGAAGAAGTCTGCCGGCAATTCAAAATTGGCAAAGAAATTGACATCCTTCTCTTCGGTAAACTGGTATTCTTCAGTCAACTCATCAAATTCAAATGCTGAAAGATCTTCAGCAGCTACGGGCAGATGAATAGGTTTACGGGTGTCGCTAATTTCATTGTTGATTTCATATTCTGAAGCAAAAATCAGATAACGCTCGTTAGGTCGCTCTTCCGAAGCTTTTGCATACGATCCCATCCAGGTAAATTTCAGATTTCCGAAAAGGTGATTTCCGCCTAAACTGTAATTCTGCATGCGTTGGTCTTCAAGACGTCTGTTCTGAATTCGTCCCCCGGGAATACCTCCTTTGGTCTCCCGTTTTGCCTCTACCGGAAAACGTGCAGGTGTACCGTTTACAATATCAAAATCGCCTTCTAAAATATCTTCGGCATCCAGCACCTCACTAGAATAGGCAAAGCGATTCTCCCGGTCGTCCCGCCAGTTGTACATGGTTTTGAGATAAATCTCATTGTTTTCATCAAAATTATAATCAAAATTTGCCGAAAAACTGCGTCTCACCCGTTGTACCAAATATTTGCGGTTTTCATAAACGCTGGCATACGGATTTACATCTTCTTCTATTTCCTCGCCGGCTGCATCGGTATATGAAAAAGTATCGGACCATTCTGCCTCCACATTATCACTACCAAAATCATTATCATTGATGGAGGCTGAAACCATCCAACCAAATTTTTGGTTTTCTGAACGGTCGCCTACCAAAAAGGAGCCGCTCCATATGCGCTTATCGGTTATAAAGTTGATACCCGAACCCGCTGTGGCTGAAAGCCGAAAACTTTGCGGAGTAGAACGCGTTACCAGATTAACCGAACCTCCTAAAGCATCGGCATCCATATCTGGTGTTACCGCTTTGTTCACCTCAATAGTCTGGATCATATCAGACGGAATAAGATCCATTTGTACGTTACGATTATCACCCTCGGCCGAAGGAATACGACTTCCATTTAGTGTAACCGAGTTTAATTGTGGAGCAAGACCTCTTACGATAATGTTGCGCGCTTCACCCTGATCAACCTGCATGGTGATGCCGGGAATACGCTTGGTCGCGTCTCCAATATTAGCATCCGGGAACTTCCCTATTTGGTCTGTTGAGACCACATTAGTAATATTCACATTATTCTTTTGCGTATTCAACGCCCGGGCCTGCCCTCCGGCACTAAAGCCCACGAGCTGCACATCGTCGAGTTGTGTTTCTTCTGAAGCTAATAAAATAGAAACCGAAGTGGTTTTTCCGGCAGTAACCCTAACCTCTTTGGTAAAATCTGCGAAACCGAGATATTTAATTGTAAGGGTATGATTGCCCTCGGGAATTTCCACAAAAGTGAATTTCCCGTCCTGATTAGAAACTGCACCTTTATTAAGGTCATCTATCATCACGGCAGCGCCCGGAACATTGATGCCGTATTCATCTGTGATTACTCCCTGAATACTGTCATCCTGAGCATACAAACCGCAATAATCTGAAGCGAAAAGAAGCGTTACAACAAGCAACTTTAGACTGGTAATTATTCTCATAGTTTTGATGTTTTGTTTGCTCCAAATGTACCGGAGGCCTTTAAACACGGGCTAAACTAAAGTCTAACAAATTGTAAAGAATCAAAAAATAACAGGCTACAACAAGGCAACAATTACCTAAAATTTACATACAGCTAACCTTAGCGCAAAAGTTGCCTTATCGCTATAACTTTAACATGAAGTCTGTAAGTTCATCTTTACTTTCAAGAGGTAATTTCTTTCTTAAGCGGTATCTGGCTACACGAACGCTATCTGGAGTAATACGTAAGATGGATGCGATTTCCTTAGAAGAAAGATTTATACGCAGTAATAAACACAGACGTATCTCTGTTGCGGTTAAATTTTGCAGCGCCGCCTGATTGAGCTTCTTGGTAAAATCAGGATGGATTTCGTCAAACAGATTCATAAATTGATCCCACTCATCAGCTTCCTGCAAATGTTCATTGAGGTCATTGGAAAGTTCATCTAATTTCACCGGAAGATCCATTCGTTTACGGGAACTCAATTTCTTAAGAGTACCCGATACTTCTTCGATCAACTTATTTTTCTGCGCTAAACTCAGACTGTATTTAGATAACGTAGCCGTTTTAAGCTGAATCTGATTTTGAAGGTTTTGTTCGTGAGCCGCTTTGGTTTCCAGTTCGGCTTCTAAGGCACGCTGCCTGTAAAGCTCTATGTTTAGCCGGGCCTGTCTTTTCCTTTTCTGAAAATAAAAATAGATTCCGGCAGTCGTAATGACTGCAAGCACCAGCAACAGCATAGCTAAAAACTTCATTTGAGCGGTTTCATTTTGTTGTTGCAGCAAGTCTATCTTTGCCTGCTTCTCTTTGGTTTCATAAATAGTTTGCAGGGCATTTATCTGGGCGAAATTTTGATCGTATAATTCTATTTCAAACACCTGTTGATAGGTATGAGCAAAATGGTGTGCCAGTTCGTAATTTTTGACCAGGGCATAGGCTTTTGCCAAATCTTTATATGCACCCGCTATTTGATGTGGGTTCGTATAAACAAGGGCAAGGTCTAAAGCTTCCTGTGTTTTGACAATGGCTTCTTCATATCTGCCGGTTTTTCGGTAAATATCTGCAATGTTATTCAGGGCATTGATCTGCGCCTCATCGTTTTCCAACTTGAAAAACGAATATGCCTTTTCAAAATAAGAGTACGCTTTGTCAAATGCGCCCAGATCTTCATAGATACTTCCGATGCTTTCGAGCACACTGGCTTCACCCGTACGATTTTGAAGACTTCGGTAAAGCTTCAGGCTTTTCTCCTGAAAGTCCAGGGCTTTTTCTGGCTGGCCCTGCTTTTCCCAACACGTACCTAATAGTTGGTAACTTTCTGCTGTGAGGCTAAGCGCGCCTTCCTTTTCGGAATGCAGTAAGCTGCTTTGTAAAAGCTCTATAGCTTTGCTGTAATTTTTGAGTAAAATATAAATCTCAGCCAATTCATTCTTAATGACTGCAATTTGTTTAGGACCCGGGCTGGAAACTGAAGAGAGCGCTTCATTGTAGTGTGCAACGGCTTCCGTGTAAATTTGGGCATGCTTATAAAATGTAGCAAGTTCTATATGAGCCCGGGATATTGCTACAGGATCGCCGGTGATTTCTGCATCCTGAAGCGCATTTTTATAGGCGTAAAAAACAGAGTCGTTAAACTGATGAAAATTTTGACGACTCGTTTGTTGCGACCAGATTATTGGACTCAAAAGGATTATCGCAATGCCTGTAAAATAGTTCAAGAAAACTCAGGTTAGTGAGCCAAGTTAAGAGACCCGTATTACGTAATCGTTAGATAAAGATTAAATTGAGTCGTCCTAAAATAGGTTGACAGTTTTAATAAACATTTAATAGATCCCTCGA
>CAYNMH010000047.1:0-26327 GCA_964398145.1 uncultured Flavimarina sp.
TCAAAGGGCTAAACGACAAGGGCGAGCGCGCACGCGATTACCTGCTAAACCTGCCAGATCGTCTGGAACGCATCTCGCAACGTATTGTGGTTCCTAAACTGGATCATAAGTTTAAGTGGATTGCGACATAAGTCGATTCACTTTTCTTAACGAAAAAACAAATTCCTCTTTAAGCGCAATGTTTAAAGAGGGATTTGTTTTTTATCATTATGAGTTCATTCACTGCAACATAAGTCTTTCGAATAAAGTCTTTTAAAGAATTCTATAACCACCATTATGATAAAAAAAGACTTATACCTGGCCTTTGCATTAATGTTCACTTCGATTTTAGGCTTTTCTCAAGCCGATTACAATTTGGATTTAGAAGACTTTGATCCCAGCACTCAAAAATTACCAACGGGTTGGTTTATTTGGGGAAAATATGAAGGGGTAACTACTGAACTCGACTCTGATGGTAACCGTATCGCTAAAATCACCTCTGATAAAAAGGGGAAATTTGGTTGTATCGTGCGTTCAATACCTGCAAATATTATTGGAGATAGCATTACTCTTAAAGGGAGAATAAAATTTGAAAATGTAAAAAGTTATGTGGGCTTAATAATGCGTATTGACGGTATTCCGGGTAGATCACATTTGGGATTTGATAATATGTCACGTCGTCAAATTCAGGGAACCCGAGATTGGCAGGAATATTCAATTACACTGCCCTTGCCCAAACAAGCCCGAACCATTTATGTAGGGGGTATTTTGGGCACAGAAGGGACCGCCTGGTATAATGATTTTGAAGTTTTAGTGGATGGAAAAAATATTGAGACCATAAAAGAAACGCCGAAAACGGAGTTGTCAAAACTCGATGATCAGGCTTTCCTTAATTCTATAGCGGAAACATCCAAATCTATAAATGTTGATTCAGACGAAAAATTAAGTTCAAGTCTTGATGCTTTAATCGAAACCTTGAGCGATAAAAAAATAGTAGCACTAGGCGAGAGCACCCACGGCACCGCTGAATATTACAAACTTAGAAGTCTCATTACCAAACGACTTGTTGAAGAAAAGGGTTTTAATATGGTTATTTTGGAAAATCCTTATGATGCTCTAGAACGCCTGGCAGATCAATTGAATAAACAAGATTTGGACTCCTTAATGCGTAAAAACCTTTTTCCCATTTATCAGACTGAAGAGATAAAATCTTTTCTGGAATGGTACGCTGCGAATTCTAAAAAATATGATTTGGATTTAAAAGGATGCGATGATTCATTTTATGTTTCCTACGAACTCTTGAAAAAGCAACTGTCTGGTGTTTCTGATACAGAAACGCAAAAACTTCTAAAGAAAATCAAAAAGCAACTTAATAAAGAAGGCAGCAATTTTAGAAAACAAATCAAGCTAAATAGCAGCAATTATGACCTTATCCAAGAGCTTGAAAATCATCTTAGAGCAATTAATGTATCTACACCGCAACTTTCTGATTTGCTATTCAACATCAAAAACACCTATCATAATTATAAGCTTCTACAGGACAGAAAACCCATTAAGAGTAGAGATGAAGTTATGGCTGACCGTATTTCCTACTTTGCAAAAAATCGGGATGCAAAAATAATCGTTTGGGCTCACGACGCACACATTTCTAATTATGTCATCGCCGCTGGAGAAATAGGGATAATGGGTAGAGATTTAAAAAATGAATATGGAAACAATTATCATGCTATTGGTTTTTCAACTTTAGAAGGCTCCTATAGCTATATGGACGAAAAACTTATCAATACCAGTCCCAACTATACACAAATCCTTAAACAAAATTCTATTAAAAACTCTGAAGAATTACTCTGGGAAGAGGTTCTGGCAAAGAATGGAAATGCTTTCTATACGGATATGTCCGCTCTCAATAAACAATTAAAAAAGGAGATTATCCTGGGAGACACCAAACTTATTGGCTACAATCTCGAAGATGAAAAGAGTATTTACTACGTTCCCTTTTTAGACCTCTACGACACTTTAATTTTTCTAAAAGAAACAAGTGCCACTACACCTCTTTTCAATAATTCAAAATAGAAAAATACTTTAAACCTCAAATTGATTATAAACAAAATCAGTACTTTTCGTGTAGATTCAAAAATAGAATGAAAAAGATCGCAACTCTCCTGTTATTTGTAGTTCTTGGTATATCCTGCGCTCCAAAAATCAAAAGCTCACTGTCCACAACAAATTATGCTCCGCTGGCTGATGATGAAGCCGTTTTTATAGTGGATGTTAGAGGACAGTTTCCCGAAAACTCAGCTTTTGTAGGAGATTTAAAAATTGGGGATTCCGGCTTTACTACAGACTGTGGTTATGAAAGCGTAATGGAAAATGCCCGTAATGCGGCCAGGAAGGCCGGGTCTAATTTTGTAAAACTCATTGAAATTAAGAAGCCTAACCTGGGGAGCACCTGTTACCGCATTAAGGCTCAACTTTACCGCAACCTTGATCAGGAAGCTCTTGCTGTATATAAGGCTGAAGAACTCTCTAAAAACAGATCCCGTCTGCCTGAAAATGCAGAATATGCAATAGTGCATTTCTATCGTCCCAGGCAGTTTGCGGGTTCTATGATCGGTTACAAAATTCGGATGGATGAGGATAGCATTATCGGAAGGGTGCGCAATGGCGAAAAGTTTGCCTATAAAACTTCTGATTTTGGCAAACACACCTTTTGGGGACTTACCGAAGCCCGGGACTCTGTAGTCATTGATGTAGAAAAAGGTCAGGAATATTTTATACGCTGTAGTTTGACTGTTGGGGTAGCTGTTGGGAGACCCGAATTAAACCTTACCGCGAATCACATCGGAGTGAAAGAGTATGAGGAGATGCAGTAAACATTAAAAAGAGTTGACATTTTATTTCTGTGATCAGGCTTTAGCGGCTAATTATTGTTCATGCAATTAGATTAAAGGCTTATTTGTCATTTTTATTCAACAACCCGTTTTTATCTCACCTGATTAAAATAGTATTAGGAATACGTCTTATCCCTTTAAAATCAGACCTTTTTAAGCCTCTTAGGAATACCGAAAGAAATAACCCTATCTTTGCAACTTAGCAAATTATATGACATTTAAAGATTTAGGTCTTATAGACCCTATCCTGAAGGCGCTCGCCGATAAAGGATACACCCACCCTACTCCCATTCAGCAACAAGCTATCCCGGTACTTTTAAAAGGAAAAGATTTATTGGGTTCGGCCCAAACCGGTACGGGCAAGACTGCCGCATTTACTATTCCGATTTTACAGGAGATTTACACACGTGCCAGCTACAGCAAAGGGGCCCGAAAAATTAAAGCCCTTATCGTAACTCCAACCCGCGAACTCGCCATACAAATTGACGATAATATTACCGAATATGGCAAATACACCGGTATAACAAACACCGTAATATTTGGGGGAGTTAAACAGGCTTCTCAGGTTACCGCCCTGCGCAAGGGCGTCGATATCCTCACTGCGACGCCGGGCCGACTTTTAGACCTGGTAAAGCAAGGTTTTATCAGTCTTCAACATATTGAATTCCTGGTGCTCGACGAGGCAGACCAAATGCTGGACATGGGTTTTATACACGACATCAAAAAAATACTCAAACTGGTTCCGCATCAGCGTCAATCCCTGTTTTTTTCGGCGACTATGCCCCAGCCTATAATTGATTTGTCGAAACTCATTTTAGACGATTTTGAACGCGTAAGCATTAAGCCTGAAAAACCCACCGCTGAGCGGGTAGATCAATCGGTCTATTTTGTGAGCAAGCGAAACAAAGCCAACTTACTTAAACATCTGATTGAAACTCAAAAACCGGAAACGCTTCTGGTTTTTTCACGTACCAAACACGGCGCTAATAAGATCGTTAAAACCTTGGCTAAAGCAGAAATCGCTTCGGCAGCCATACATGGGAATAAATCCCAAACGGCAAGACAAAATGCGCTGAATGCTTTTAAAGACGGAGACACCGGCATTCTCGTAGCCACCGATATTGCAGCCCGGGGTATTGACGTTTCGCAGCTTGAGCTGGTTATTCAGTATGATTTGCCTAATGTGCCTGAAACCTATGTACACCGCATAGGCCGCACTGGCCGTGCAAAAGCCAGCGGTGAAGCCATAGCCTTCTGTGCTGATGATGAACGGCCCTATCTCAAGGATATCGAAAAACTGATCAAACAGAATCTTCACGTGGTGACCGATCATCCTTTTAATTTTACAGAAGCGGATTCAGACGATGCAAAACCGGAACAGGGAAAAGCGGCAGATTCAGCCAAAAAACCCGGTCGCAACCGCAATCGTGGGCGCAATCAAAACAGAAACCGAAACAAAAACACCCGTAAACCGGATGGCGGCCAGCCGATGACCCGGACTGCAGGAAAACCTAAAAAGCGTTTTAACAGCAAGCCAAAATCAGAATAACATTTGGCTCTGATCAAAAAAATATCCGCTACAGGAGATGCCGTAGCGGATTTTTGAGGTTTTTAGAAGTTCTTAAAACCTATAATTCAAAGCAGCTCCTGCGTAATAATTAATTTCATAGGGCGCTGGTAAATACGCATCAGGTAATTGATTTACAAAAACCATATAATAGTATTGCGTGCCGGTGAGGTTATCTGCTCCCACGTAAGCATCTAGATCAAAATGCCCAAACTGATTGCGATAACCCACTTTAGTATTTAACAATGTAAAGGCATCGGTACGGTTTTCACCATCTGACGTAAATGGCATGGCATCGCGGTATTGATACGTAAGATTACCATAAAAACCAGCATTACCCCTAAAATCAATCCCGGCATTAACTACCCACGGAGAAACCCCCGCAACAGCATTCCCACTGTAATCACTAATCAGGGTATTACCATCGCCGTCCAAGCGTTCATATTGGTAATCTTTATAAACAAAATCGGAATAGGTCACGTTGGCATACGGAGTAAGGGTTCTTATAAAGCCGGAAGTTGACTCGTAAGCGCGGTAATTTACAAGAGCTTCAATACCTTTATGATTTTGGCTTCCGCCATTCGCGATATAGGTATAGCCGGTGGTATTCGCGTCCAGGGGCACCGCTACCGAAGTGAATTTATGCTTAAACCGGGTTTGAAAAAGAGCCAGCTGATAGCCCAATTTATCCTGTAAAAGGTTTCCTTTGGACCCCAGCTCAAACTGCCTGCCTTCTTCAGGTACCAGACCGGTATTAAGTTCACCGGTAGTTGAAATCACGATGTTCCCGCTTACCGGTGCTTTAAAGCCCGTACTATACGAAATATAGGCTGAAAACGCATCACTAAAAATCTTATTAAGAGCAATACGAGGTGAATACAACCCGTTATACAAGGCTGAAAGCTTACGCGCCCTGTCACTACCGGGATTGTATAAACGGTCTTCCAGATCGATCTGCATCGCACTGAGACCGAGGCCGGCGGTAATTGAAAAATCGGCGGGAAGTTCTAGCGTCCATTCGGTAAACAGGTGTGAATTACTGCTTCGGGCAAACTGATTGCTTTTGAAGCTCCCTATGATATTATACCCATCAGGATCATCAGGATTTTCGACCATACTATACCCGGTAATCATCGCACGTTGCTCCTGAAGCTCAACTCCGGTACTTCCATAAAGAGCAAGGTTTTCGCCCAACTTAAAACGGAGATCAAAAACAGAGCGCAAACCATAATTCAATGGATTTTTATCGGTCCAACCCCCTGCCGAACTGGCATTGCTACTTATCCCGGAGCCAAAAACCGTACTGGTATTCCGCAACCAGGATGTAAACTCATAAGTATGATTCAGGCCTGCCCTAAAACTTACTACTTCGGAATGCGCGTTGTTCTTAATATAGCGCTCGTTGCCGGTGTACTCTTTATTTTGGTACTGCTCAATGGTAAGTTCGCCACCGCGTTCATCATAACTGTTGCTGTAACCAAAATAAGCATTCACACTTTGGCGTGGATTAGCGCGGTAATTAAATACCGTGTTTACAAAATCCTTCTGTGAATGATTGTGCGTCATAAACCCATCTGAGATCTGATGACCATAATTAACGAGCAGGGAAGAACTGTTTCCACCTACCTGAAGCTGAGTAGTGCTGCGAAGCAAACCATAACGCCCCGCAGTAATTTTCTGTGAGACCGAACTGTTTCCCGGCGCAGGTTGAAGGCTGGTAAGATGAATCACCCCGGCAATGGCAAAACCATAACGGGTACTGGCAGGACCTTTAAGCACGTCCACCTGACCTATCGAAGCAAAATCGATATCGTCCAATGTGGTTATTCCTTCAGCATCTGTGAGTGGAATCCCGTTTAAATAGACTTTAGTGCCCTGCGTGTCAAAATTATTATTAGCTCCTCTAAAGCCAACACCATTCCCATACCCTCGAATGTTGAATTGCTGGCCGGAAGATACGCCGCGGCGTTGCATAATCACACCGGGTACATTTGCATTTATGGCATCGTCCAGAAAAAGACCCGTCCCTCTATTGAGTTCTTTAGGAGTTAACGCAACGCTGGATTGTGGTTCCCTCAGGTCTTGCCGTTTGGTGCTGCCTGTAACCTGAACTTCATCCAGCCTCGATGGATTTGAATACAAACTGATTTGCAAATATTCTCCACAGTAGGCCGTAAGCTCTCGCGTGGTGTACCCCATATAGCTGATGCTTAAATCGACTGATCCCGAGGTACAGGGTATGCTGAAAACGCCTTCTGCATCGGTAAAGGTATGTTCTTCAGAACCATAGGTGATACGCGCCCCTCGCAGGATATTAGATGTTTCTGCATCGGTTACGGTTCCGGTAATTAGTTGATTGCGCTGTGCCCATACAGATGCACAGCAAACTAATCCCAAAAGGGATGTTGCTAAAATTTTATACATAATCTAAATGATTGATTAAATGAAGAGGAAAAACAGCCTGACTATACCCTCGCAATCCTCTTCATAGGAGAAAAGCAGGATACAGAACAGATAGTTTATATACCTCTGAATTTGTTATAATTCCTACAAAATCAACCTATTTGTTGGGGAGGAGGTGAAGTAATTTCTAGATGTGGCGATCTATATCCCGAGCTTCGAAAAAAAGGAAGTAACGCGTTCTCCAGAGTTGTTGCTAACTCCTGAGTAGAGAAGTAATTCTGCCGTGGCAGGTATTTAAAACTTATTTTAGAGGAAACGTGACGGTGCTTTTTGGTGTTTTTAGCATCTTTAAAATGTTGTGCATACCGTGCATACAATCTGGTCTCATCAGAATCTTTGAGACAGTAAAAAACCGTGTGGTGAGCACCTTGTGGTTTGCGAGCCACAACATCATACCACATTCCATTATATTTAAATTCATCAGTAAATTCCCAACCTAACTGGCTTACCAGCTCATTTGAAACACGAATTTGTGTAAGCTCATCAGCAGGTATTCCGGCAGCAATTTCCCGGCGCATCTCCCTTCGTATGTGATACCGTTGCACATTAAACGTGATCAAATCTCCGGCTAGGTGCAGGCTAAAAAAAAGAATCAAAAGGAATGCAACGAGTTTTTGCATAGTACTATACAAACAAAGCTAATCAAAAAACAAAACTCCTGCACCACCACCTCTAAAGGTTAGCTATCTGTTTTGCAAGGAGGTTCAAAAAACTATAGATAATTTAACAGCAATTAAACGCGGGACACGCCTCTTACTTAGTATTCTTTTCTATATTTAATCTGTTAAAATAACACCACTAAACCATGAAAAAAATCTTTATAATAGGGGCAATTGCTGCAACAATTATTACCGGCTGTGATGATACCCGTAAAAACCTGCACGAGAAATATCTGGAATTCGTGATGCATACTGACAGTCTCGAAGTGGTACACGACGCCATGACCGTGCATAATGAAGCGCTTAAGGCAGACACACGTACCTTAAAACAACGTCTTCAGGACCTTGAAAATACAGACTCACTGGCTCTGCTCGATCTGGCCCGGCACCAGGTTCTACTGAAGGAACAAAACCAAATGCTGGCCAAACTTAAGAACCTCATCAACAGTCACGGGGAGATGAAAGATCAATTTATGTCAGACAGTATCAGTATTGAAATGATGGAACAACGGCTTTTGGAAATGGAAGCCAATAACGAAGATATTGCTTCCCGGCTTTCTGAGATTCGCGCAGAACTTATTAAGATCGAAGAACAACAGGAATCATTAAACCCATTAAAATCTGAAGAATAATACATTCTGTATTTTAAAGAGTTTTAATATAAAACGTGTGTTGAAAATGCTTCAGCACACATTTTTTGCTTTAAACACATTCTGAAAAATCAATAGAAGCAGCTTTTTTTGGTAACTTCATAGGCTTAATATTATGCTTAATTAAAGTCTGTATGTTTCAAAGAATACCCCACCTCCTGTTCTTCTGCATGTTGAGTTGTGGAAGCATTTTCGCACAAATCGAAAAACCAAAAGATCCCAATCTCTGGACTCCGGAAGACATCGTAAACACCGAATACCTCTCAAACGCCGTTTTTTCGCCCAATGGAACAATGGTAATCTGGTCTAAACGCGCTCCGGTAAAGAAAAAGGATAAATTTGTTTCCAACCTGTACCTGACCCGCCTTACAGTTCAGGAAGATGGCAAATTTTTGACCACGCAGCTTACCCAGGGTGATGAAAATGATTACAACCCCGTTTTTTCAGAAGATGGAAAAGCCATCTACTTCTTAAGTTCGCGAGACAAAGGGAAAAAACTTTGGAAACTCAGTCTTTACGGTGGCGAAGCTGAGGAGGTAAAGGAGTTTGAAAACGGCATTTCAGGTCTTGAACTCAAAGATCGAAACACCCTATTTTTCACTTCTCAGGATGGAAAAAGCCTGTATGAGCAGGAAGCCGAAAAGCGCAAGGACGATGTGGAAGTCATTGAAGATTCCCTGCACTGGCAACCCAGTCATATATATGCTTTTGACCTGAGCAAAAAACAGATTAAACGTGTGACTCAAAATGATAAACCCATACATTCTTACGAACTTTCGCGCGATGGGAACTGGCTCTATTACACCACAACACGCAGTTTAAGCTATGGCATAGACGCTCAGAAAGATCCGTACAGTTATCTCGTGAATCTGGAAAACAATACCCAAAAACAGATATTAAAAGAGTTCGAATTTCCCATAAATTCTGTTCAATTTACAGCAGACAACAGCGGTTTTTACTTTACCAGCGATTATGCTTCAGACCCCAAATGGAATGGTGCCGGTATCACCGAACTTTATTTCTACAATATCGCTTCCGCGAAAGCGATAAAGGTAAACCTCGACTGGGAACTTAGACTGGGTGGTGGCTACACCGTCAGTGGTAATGATGTTGTGGCTTCTTTGGCCAATAAAGCCACGATGAAACTCGCCTATTATACCAAAAAAGGAACGACCTGGTCTAAAAGCGATTTCGATCTGGGCGAAAAGAACAATCACGTGAGCGTTAATGCTATTGCTGATGATGGCTCAAAATTAGTGTTTACCTGGTCTACCGCTTCAAAACTGCCGGAATATTACATCGCCGATCTTAAAAAGAATAAAGTTTCTGACGAGACGGTTTTCATCGGCCTTAACAAAAAACTAAAGGATAAATACCTGCCAAAAAGTGAAATCATCACCTGGAAAGGCTACAACGACGATGAAGTAACCGGTATTCTCTATTACCCCAAAGATTATGAGCCGGGCAAGAAATACCCGTTTATGCTTAACATACACGGCGGTCCTATGAGTCAGGATATTGATGAATGGATGGACAGCTGGGCGTATTATCCTTCGATTTTGACGCAGAAAAACATGTTTGTCCTGATGCCCAATTATCATGGTTCTACCAATCACGGTCTGGAATATGCTGAAGCCATTAAAGGCAATTACTACGAACCCGAATTGGAGGACATTACCAAAGCCATAGATAAACTGGCAGCTGAAGGGAAAATAGACCGCGATCAAATGGGTACGATGGGCTGGTCTAATGGGGCTATCATCAGCACCATGCTCACCGTAAAATACCCCGATATGTTTAAGGTAGCCGCACCCGGTGCCGGCGATGTCAACTGGACTTCAGACTACGGCACCTGTCAGTTTGGGGTGAGTTTTGACCAAAGTTATTTTGGAGGCGCGCCCTGGGACGATACTGATGGTCTGCCGTATAATCAAAATTATCTCGTTAAATCTCCGCTTTTTGAGATCGAAAAAATCAAGACACCTACCATTATCTTCCACGGAAGTGAGGACCGCGCAGTACCCCGCGATCAGGGCTGGGAATATTACCGCGGCCTGCAGCAGGTAGGCAAAACACCCGTGAAGTTTTTATGGTTTCCCGGTCAGCCGCACGGCCTGGGCAAAATCACGCATCAGTTGCGTAAAATGAAGGAAGAGATCGCCTGGATTGACACCTATTTATTCAATAAAAAACCGGAGAAAAATGAAGCTTTAAAAGAAGACAGTCCGCTTGCGGCATTACTAAAATTGGATGAAGCTAAAATCCATAAGGGTCTCTATGGCGTGTTTACAAATGGAGCCTTGCTTCCGGAAGTGGTACTGCTGAAAAAAGATTCCATCAGCCTGGGCCGTTTTGAGGTCACCAATGCCCAATTCAAAGCTTTTAAACCCGATTTCACTTTTGAAGCCGGAAAAGAAAATTATCCGGTTGAGACTGATAAAGCTTCGGCAGAAGCCTATGTAAAATGGCTTTCTGAGCAAACCGGAGATACCTATCGCTTACCCAATGCAAAAGAAGCCGAAAACCTTCAGCAAAAAGCAGCTAAGGCAGCCAAAGATCAAAACAACCTCAACCACTGGGCGGGCTACGAACTCACCCCGGAAGATGCGGCCCTACTTGAAGAAAAAGTCAGTACGTTGACCCATTCCCTGCTTCGGCCTGTAGGCTCCGGTAAAGCGGTAGAACTGGAGACCGCTATGGTTTATGATTTGGGCGGAAACGTTGCCGAGTTCAGTCAAGACGCTACCTATGATTACAGCGCTTACGATTATGCAGATCCCTTCAATCAGGAACCGGTAAAAAGTAAACATATTGGAATACGGGTTGTAAAAGAGTAAATTACTGCGGAGAAAGCCCAGGAGGCACTCTTTTTAAAATAAATTTTTAGTTTCTAGGCAGGCCTCATCGCACAGTACCTTTGGCTTTGCCACTAAAATCAATGCTTTATAGCATTTAAAAGTAAAATTATGAAAATCATCAATCAACTTACAATTGGGTTATGTGCCTTAAGCTTTTCGGCTCTTGCTCAATCAATCAACACGACAGACACACGCCTGCTCCGCGAGCCGGCTTTAAGTACCAATCACATCGCTTTTATTTATGCAGACGATCTTTGGGTCGCAGACCGGGACGGTAAGAATCCGCGGCGCCTTACCATAGACGAGGGCATCGAGCAAAACCCCGTCTTTTCACCTGATGGCCAGACCATCGCTTTTAGCGCGGAGTATGATGGCAATACCGACGTGTTTACCATTCCGGTTTCCGGCGGCATCCCTAGCCGATTAACCTACCATCCATACGCCGACTGGGTGCAGGGCTTTACGCCAGACGGTAAGAACGTTCTTTTTACCTCCCAACGCGCGATGTTTACCAATCGCTATGCGCAGCTGTTTACCATTCCGCTAACGGGTGGCAACGTTACTCAACTGAAAATTCCAAACGCTTTCTGGGCGAGTTATTCGGCTGATGGCAAGCACATCGCTTACACACCCATCCCCGATCGTTTTAACCAGTGGAAACACTATCGTGGCGGTACCCAATCGCGTATTTTCATTTTTGATACCGATACCTACGAAACCGTCGAAATCCCAAAACCGGCAGCCGGAAGTAACGATTCGCGTCCCGTTTTTGACGGAAACACGGTCTATTTCAAAAGTGACCGCGATGGCGAATTCAATCTGTACAGCTACGATCTGGCTTCAAAACAAGTTACCAAACATACCGATTTTAAGGATTTTGGCCTTATCAACCTTGCGGTAAACAACGAAGGGAAACTCATTTTAGAACAAGCCGGATATCTGCACAGCTTCGATCCTGCAACTAACAGCCTTAACAAACTTAAAATAGGCATCGCTACCGATCTTTTGGAGCTGCGTCCCCGCTTCGTCAGCGGAAAAGAACACATCCGCAGTGGCGGGATTTCACCGTCCGGGGCGCGTTTGGTTTCCGATTTTAGAGGAGATATTGTGACCATTCCCTCAGAAAAAGGCGATATCACCTACCTCACGCAGACGCCAGGCGTGCACGAGACCTATCCCGAGTGGTCGCCTGACGGCAAAAGCATTGCTTATTTTTCGGATGCCAGCGGTGAATATGCGCTGCACATCAAAGACCAAAACAGTACTGATCCAGCAAAAGCAATCAAACTCAACGGCACCGGATTTTATGCCTATATTCACTGGTCGCCAGACAGTGATAAAATCGCCTTTGTAGATAACGGGCGTAATCTGTATATCGCCACGCTTGCTTCAGGCAAGGTTGAAAAAGTGGCTCAGGATGTCTTGTATCAGCCCGGAGTTTATAGGGATTTATTCGGCAGCTGGTCTGCAGATTCCAATTGGCTGGCATATACTTTAATTACAGATACTAATTTTGAACAGGCTTTTATCTTTTCGCTTGGCGAAAACAAATCCTATCCTATTTCAGATGGACTCGCAAATGTGACCAGCCCCACTTTTGATCCCAGCGGTAAGTATCTGTACTTAACGGCTTCTACTGATGCCGGGCCGGTGGTAAACTGGTTTGATCAGTCTAATCAGGATATGGAATCTACCAATGCGCTTTACCTGATTACGCTTCAAAAAGATGTGAAATCTCCGTTTGCTAAAGAAAATGATGTAGAAGTTTTGGCAAAAGCCGAAGCCGAAAAAGAAGAGCAAAAAGACGATAAGAAAGAGGAAACACCACCTCTTAAAATTGACTGGGACGGTATTATGAACCGCATGGTTGCAATACCTGTAGGCACGGGCAATTACGGTACCCTGTCTGCACCTGAAGAAGGAGTGCTCTATTATTTAGCTTATCCGGCTCATAGCGGCGATGTAAGCCTTCACAAATACGATCTGGCTGAGCAAAAGGACGAAGAGCTTATAGATGTCAATCATTACGAAATTAGCGCCAACGGGAAGAAAATGTATTACTACACCGGTGGCAACTGGTTTGTATCAGACACCGGCAAAGAATCAGAAAACGGTCCTGTAAATATGGATGCCATTCAGGTGAAAATAGATCCGTCGAAGGAATGGGTAAATATCTTTAACGAAGCCTGGCGTGTAAACCGGGATTATTTTTACGATCCGGGAATGCACGGCGTTGACTGGGAGGCGATGAAGAAAAAATACGAAGTGTTCCTTCCCGATGTTCCAACTAAAGCGGATCTGTACCGCGTGATGAGCTGGATGTTTGCCGAACTTTCGGTAGGACATCATCGTTTTGACTACCGAGGCGATAACCGTGTGGAAAAAGAAACCATCAACGGCGGTCTTTTAGGTGCAGATTACACTACAAATAACGGGCGTTATCAAATTAGCAAAATATACGGTGGCCTGAATTGGAATCCTGATATGAAATCTCCGCTCACCGAACCCGGAGTGCAGGCCAAAGTGGGTGAATACATCATCAAAGTAGATGGAAAAGAAGTAACCGCTTCAGACAATTTGTATTCCTTTTTTGAAAACAAAGCGGGGCAAATCATAAATCTTACGTTGTCTGCAAACGCAAATGGAAGCAACGCGCACGAAGAGCAGGTCACCGCAATCGAATCGGAATGGGCATTACGCAACCGCGACTGGGTTGAGGGCAACATCAAAAAAGTGGATGAGGCCACAAACGGGCAGGTCGCTTATGTGTATGTGCCCAACACCGCTACGGGTGGTCACGAGTATTTTAAACGCTATTTCTATCCGCAGGCAGACAAAAAAGCGATCATCGTTGACGAGCGCTTTAACGGTGGAGGTCAGTTGGCAGATTATGTTATAGACCTGCTTAATAAGCCGATGCAGAGCTATTGGAATTTCCGCTATGGGAAAGATATGAAAGCGCCCAGCGCTTCCATTCAGGGGCCAAAAGTGATGCTTATTGACGAAACTGCAGGTTCAGGAGGAGATTATTTGCCTTATTTATTCCGAAGAAATAATCTGGGAACGCTGGTGGGCAAACGCACCTGGGGCGGACTCGTAGGCGTTTTGGGTTATCCTGAATTTATTGATGGTGGAATCGTCACTGCTCCCAATGTAGCTTTTTATAACGAGGAAGGTTTTGGCATTGAAAACGTAGGGACTCCGCCAGATGTGGAAGTAGAACAAACACCTAAAGACGTAATCGCCGGAAAAGATCCGCAGTTGGAGAAAGCCATTCAGATCCTTATGCAGGAGCTGAAGGAAAACCCGCCAAAAACCCTGACTACGCCGGAATATCCGGATAAGACCAGAAATGAATAATTCGTATCTTTATTCAAAATAGAAATTATGAGTCTTGAAACTAGAAAAATAAAGTTCGTTCAGGATTTTTTAGATATCGAAAGTGAAGCGGTGATCTCTCGGTTTGAATCCCTTTTAAAGGCAGAGCAAGAAGGTAGATTTGAGCCGATAGCATCTATGACAATCGAAAGACAAAATGAACGTATTGACAGATCAGAATCTGACTTTGCTCATAATCGATTTAAGACCAGTTCAGAATTAATTTCTAAATACGATTCTCTTTGAAAATCGTATGGTCTGAATTTGCAGAGATGCAGCTCGATGAGATTTTTCAGTATTACGTAAAAAAAGCAAACATTTCAGTAGCTAAAAGGCTTTTGAGAGAGCTTATTTTGGAACCAAATAAGCTTATCGATGCTCCGTTCATAGGTCAGGAGGAAGCGTTACTCAAAGATCGAAAAATCAATTATCGCTATCTCATTTGTAAAAACTACAAAATCATTTACAGCGTTGATCTGGAAAACAATTTTATAAAAATTGCAGACGTTTTCGACACCAGACAGAACCCCCCTAAGTTAGGTCGAAATAAATAATAGGCTATGAAATCACATATTCTTAAACTCCTTTTTCTTCTTTTCAGCTTTCAGTTGCTCGCCCAAACCGATTACGAACAAGATATTTTCCAATTTCAGAACGACCTGAATGCCGAATATAAAAATCCGGAGGAATCCCCGCTTACCGAAGAAGAGCAGGAAGTTTTTGAAGGACATCAATTTTATCCTATCGATTCAACGTATCGCGTGGTGGCTGATTTTAAACGCTTCAAAAAACCGAAAACCATAAAATTCGCAACTTCTTCGGGTCGTATAACACTGGAAGAAACCTATGCCGTTGCTAGCTTTCAGCTCAATGGTAAAAAACACGAGCTTATCATTTATCAAAGTCCGGAATTAAGAAAAACCGAAGAGTACAGAGATTACCTATTCCTTCCCTTTACCGATTATACCAGTGGCGTGGAAACTTATGGCGCGGGGCGGTATATCGATTTGAGCATTCCGGAAAGTGATACTATTGTAATCGATTTTAATAAAGCCTACAATCCCTTTTGCGCGTATAGTCCCAACTACTCCTGTCCCATTCCGCCGGAAGCAAATGACTTAAAAACAGAAATTAAAGCGGGGATCAGGGGACCTTCTGAAAAGGATTAGCTGTGTATTTTCAATAATAACTCAGGGTCCGGACAATTCTCTTTGTAAAAACTTAAATTATTTTGGGTGGAAACCCCGGGATAATCGCCCGTAAAGTTTTGTATATCTTTTATAATCTGAAAATGTAAATGTGGCGCATAATCACCGTTTTCGTGAGGCTTACCTAAAAAAGCAATGCGCTCACCAGCTTTAAACCGCTGTCCTGTTTCAATAGTTTCCAGAGACTGAAAGGACAAGTGCCCGTATAAGGTATAGAATTGCAACTCTTCAAACCGATGTTCCAGGATGATGCATGGGCCATAGTCTCCATAATTTTCGTTGTTTTTAAAACTATGCACTGTTCCGGGTGCCGGTGCCAGGATAGCGGTACCTGCAGGACACCAGATATCAAGCCCCAAATGGATGTTTCTGCGTAAACCGGGATCTTCATTGTGAAAGTAAATGCTGCGGTCGTAGATCGAACGTTTTTCAAGATAGCCCCCGTAAGCCACGCTTCCGCCTGTTTTTGCTAAAAACGTATCGATATAGGTTTGTATCGCTTCCGCGGAAGCGGTATCCACCTCCTTTAAAATCACGTTATCAACCGAGAGGTCTATAAACCGATAATCGGCTGATGGAAAGGCATTATCAATCACAGGGGTAAAACCCGAGGTGAGTTTGGCCAGGCGATCTAAAAAAACAGCGTTTTTCATCCGCGCAAAAATACAATTCTAAATATTCTAAAGCGTATAAAAAAACCCGCTCTGGCAGGAACGGGTTGATTCGATTATAACCAAATAATCTATAAAAAAACTAAACTTAAAACTTCACTTTAATTCAATACAATGTCACTAAACTTAGAAGATATCGCAATAATACTGTCTGTGTTGCGCGACTTATAAAAGCCATTTACCATATTGCTGTTATATCCCTCCATTACTTTAGCCTCTATGCGTGTAGGGTAATTAAGCCTGCTGCGTACGCCGTTAAAGTTGAAATGAAACGGAGAATCTGGAAGGTTAAGCACCACATCGCTATTCTCGACATTGATGTTTAAGGTTTTGAAATTCTTGCCCAACTTAGGGATAGACAACTCGCTAAAACTACCCGATATCACCGCGGCATCTTCGAGCTCATTTATAACAATACTGCTGGCACGGGAATTTACGTTGATACTTTTTGCTTTGTCTATCACACAATCTTTAAGGTAAGTCGCCTGTAAGGTACCGTAATCCCAACTGGCTACATCCACCGGACTGTAGGCTACATTAATGAGTGTTTTATCCCCCAAAATGGTTTCTGCCATAAAATCGCCGTGTGAAAGATTGACCCGTGCATTTTTAGCTTCCGCTATTTTAATATTCCCGTGGCGTACATTAAGATCTAATTTTGCCTCCTTAGGCATACGGATTACAATCTTTCGCTTATACGTACCCCGAGGTTTTGAAGTGGAAGCATTAGTCCCATTACTGCTGAAACTATAGGTCATCTGCGTACTCACGTTACCATTTGCATCGCGGGTAACGGTTTTCTGAAGGTTTCCGCCCTGCTGCTCGGCCATTTGCTCTAATTTTTTGGCAAAATCATCACTCCAGCCCTGCATAGCTTTATCGATATTACCTCCCAACGCCATCATATCGCTTTCTAAAGCTTTTCCAAAGCGCGCTCCCAGACTTTCGATGGAACCGCCAAACTGATTACCATAACGTTCTCCCCAGGCTTGCATATTTTTTCCAAAGTCGGCACCCCAGGCGTCCATATCTTTACGCCATTGCTCCACATCTGCAACAGTTACCTGTGTTCGGTATTTTTTGTTCATTGCCGCAACGTAGGCCTTTTGATCCTTGGCGTAAGCATTCCCGTCAAAACTTGTGTTTTTACCAAAGGGAGACCGGGGCATATCAAGCAGGCTGCTTCCGGCAAAACCCTGCCCGGACTGCATTTTTTTCTGGTTATTGCGCTCCCATTTTTTCATCACGGCATCAAAATCTTCTCCCAGATTCTGTTCAATCTTTTTCTTATACTGCTCCAGGTATTTCGTTCCATCACGTTTATAGGCCTGATAATCAAAAGAAATAGATTTCATAGCCTGGTATTGATCTGCCGGCAATTGTACTGCTGCAAATTGTTGTAAAACAGGGCTCAGCATAGTCTCCATTGCGGGTTGCATCATTTGCATAGAAGATGCTATAAGATCATTTATACCGCGCACCTGCAGGTCTCCCAGCGCAAGGTTTGCTGCAGCCGGCGCACCGGTACTGATAACACGCACCGCTTTGCTGTTGCCCTGCACACTTATTTGCCAATTCTTCAGCAACTGGTCCAGTTCTTCTTTAGACAGGTTTTCAGACTCGATGAAGGCTTCAACGGCCACTTCATTTTTATTCCAGTCCTCAAAAACCACGTCTGCATATTGCGTATCGGTCAAAATACTCACGCTGGCTTCCGTATCAAAACGCTCGTCAAGTTTTGTAGTTTTAGTCTGAGCCGCCAGGTGCGTAATACTTCCCGTCAGGAACAGTAGGAACGCGACACTATTAAAATAACGCTTCATATTATAGGGTATTGATTTGAATCTCATTATCCTGAGATTGCTGTAATTCGTTCAGTTTCTCTTTTAGTTTAAACAATAAATCAAGGCGCAGTTGCAGGTTGTTTATCAAAGCTTGAATATTTTGATCATTTACTCCGGTCTCCACCAAATCTGCGTTAAGACGATCGTATTCATGGTTCAATTCTTCCAGCTGACCCATAAAAGCATCAACAACTGCTTTGTTATCTTCGGTTACGTTAAGCTGTGCCAGTTCCATATGAATACTTGCCAGATAACGGTCTTCTATTTCCTTATACTCGGGCGAAAAATCGCTAAGCTGTACTTTTTGAACAGTCGCATCTGCCACCTGGTTTGCCTCGGGAGGCAAACTGGCTTCTATACCCCTGGTCAGCGGATTGTTAAGCAACAAGCCGGCTACGGCAATGATAACTACCAGTACGGCAGCAATCTTCATCCACAGGTAAGCCTCTGTTTTGGCTTTCTCCTGTGTACCAAAATGCGCATCGAGCCGCGCATTAAAGCGGGCTTCGTGACCTTTTTTAAGTCCTTCTGCCGGAAGGCTCATGTCATTTTTAAACAACTCTCTAATATCCTGTGCCATGATATTTGGTTTTAAGTTTTTCCTGCAATTTTTTCTTTCCACGGTGCACCAGCGTACGCGATGCCACCTCAGTAATTTCTAATATTTCTGATATTTCCTGATGATCGTAGCCCTCTATTAGAAAGAGCATTACGGCATAGCGGTACCGCTCGGGCAATTCCTCAATAGCTTCCTTGATTTGATCTAGCGTAATCCCATCATCTACAGACCAGTCATTTTGCTCATCTACCGTCCCCAGCACCTGCTCGTTCATAGCGACCACCTCCAGTTTTTTGGCTTTCAGCATATCGATACTTTTGTTGATCACAATACGTTTAAGCCAGGCACCGAAGGTAACCTCTCCATTATACTGGTGCATTTTGGTGAAGGCTTTAACAAAACCTTCCTGCATGGCTTCTTCAGCTTCAAAAGAGTTTTTCAAAAACCGAAATGCCACATAGTACATGCCATCACTGTACTTTTTGTACAATTGCATCTGTGCCCGCCGGTCGTTTTGCTTACATCGCTCAAGTATTTCGGTAATTTGCAAAATGGTAAATGGTTAGTTGCTAATTCCTTTTTTAAAGACGAACTGATTTCGCCTGTGTTGCAAAGTGCAACATTTTTTTTCGAATAACCGCAACAGCATTTAAAAAGCCAATCATAGGATTCATTCAAAAATTAAAAATCACAGGATATCAGTCGGTTAGGTAAAAATTAAAGGTTTTCGTTTTATTTGGGCATAAAAAAACCGCCGGAAAATCAGGCGGTTTAGAATATGGACGATCTTTAAAATTAATCTTCGTCGATAAGCAGATTTAAGGTCACATCAATATTGTCCATCGTTGCGCGTGAATACGGGCATACTTCGTGAGCTTCATTTACCAGCTTTTCGCCCTGTTTTATATCTACCGTTGGCAAATAACAGTCTAACACGACAGCCAGTTGAAATAAATCTTCCTTGTTTTTTCCAATTTTCACGGTCGCCGTTACGGTATAATCTCCCAAATCAATTTTCTTAGATTTGGCCACGTGTGTTAACGCACTACCGAAACAAGCCGAATAGCCCGCTGCAAAAAATTGTTCAGGATTAGCCCCGTCACCGCCAGAACCTCCCAGTTCTTTAGGAATACTCAGGTCAAAATTCAGGGTTCCGTCTTCGGTTGAAACGCTGCCACTACGACCACCGGTCGCCGTTGCTTTGGCTTTATATAAAGCTTTCATAATTTAAAGTTTTTCTGGAATTAGAGATAGAAAGATACCAAGTCTCACCCGAGCAGTCAATCTTAAGCTCTTAAAGATTTCACAAAAGTCGAAGACTATTTTTATGGGTATTCTTATTTTATTGAGGTCGTGTTTCGGTTTTTCGTAAGCTGCGAAAAAGGATTTCTCCTTTTAAATTCAAGGTTTGAATTTTGAATAAAACCTGCTGATTACTGTGACTGCCTGCTGATTTTGTATTTTGTATTTCCAACTTCGTTTTTTCCATTTCCCGTATCTTTAGGCTTTACTAAAATCTTTGGCTTGAAACCGAAATCAGAACAACCCAATCATATCGACAGCACCGCGGCCGAAAGACTCATCGCACGGCGCAAAAAGCAGGTGGACGCAGACGATCTGATTTCAAAAATTTGTAATGGAAACACCACCGCACTTAGCCGGGCTATTACGCTGGTTGAAAGTACAGCATCCGCACATCAGGAACTTGCCCAGCGGTTGCTGGAAGGCTGCCTCCCCTACACGGGTAAGTCGCTGCGCATTGGGATTACCGGCGTTCCCGGAGTGGGAAAAAGTACGTTTATCGAGGCTTTGGGTAATCACGTGATCCAAGCGGGAAAGAAACTGGCTGTTCTGGCGATAGACCCAAGCAGCTCGGTCTCTCACGGAAGTATTCTGGGTGATAAAACCCGAATGGAACAGCTCTCTATAAACCCCGAGTCTTTCATCAGACCTTCGGCGGCCGGAGACTCGCTGGGAGGTGTGGCCCGCAAAACCCGGGAAGCCATAATGCTTTGTGAAGCTGCCGGTTATGACGTTATTTTTATTGAAACCGTGGGTGTGGGCCAAAGCGAAACTGCCGTACACGCGATGACCGACTTTTTTCTACTACTGAAACTGGCCGGCGCCGGCGATGAATTGCAGGGCATTAAGCGCGGTATTATGGAAATGGCCGATGCTATTGTCATCAATAAAGCTGATGGCGAAAACATCGCTGCTGCAAAGCATGCTAAAAATGCATTTACCAAAGCCCTGCACCTCTACCCGCCCAAACCCAGTGGCTGGCAACCCAGGACCAAACTCTGCAGCGCGCTTAACCAGGAAGGTATTGAAGAAATCTGGAAACTTATCGAAAGCTATTTTGAACAGGTGAAAACTTCCAGATATTTTGAAGAAAACCGCAGGAATCAGAATAAATACTGGCTAAAAACCAGTATTGAGAATGCGCTTAAAGATCGGTTTTATGCCAATCCGAAGATTCAGGAAGCTTTAAGCAAACAACTCCGGGCAATAAATGCTGGTGAAACCACACCTTTTCTCGCAGCGCAGCTTTTACTCGATCTCAACGACTCTCCGAAATACTAGTTATTGCTGAAAATTAATTCCCTTAAAACTATTACTCCACAAACTCCTTCCGGTACCACTCTATCTGTTCTTTAAGACCTTCTTCAAGGGAAGTGGAAGGATTATAGTTGAGCAGGCGGCGTGCCTTATCAATATTGGCTTTGGTAAACATTTGGTCGCCCCCGCGTTTAGGGACTGTGGTTTTTCTGATTGTAGTATCCAGCAATTTTTCAACGATGGCAATACCTTCACCGGTGCTGTGCTCCTGTTCGGTACCCAGATTGATTACCTCACCATCTATGGTCTCTTCCTTACCTATCACGCTCACCACCCCGTCAATAATATCCTCTACAAAAGTAAAACTGCGTACGTGATCTTCACTGCCTTCAAACAACGGGAATTCCTGATGGAAAAACCCACAGCCTATCAACTTGGTGTATAATTTTTCCGGTCGTTCCCGCGGGCCATAAACCGAAAACAGGCGTAGCGAACAGGTTTTCATCTTTTTCTCCCGGGTTTTAGACAACACCAACTGCTCTGCCGCAAGCTTGGTTACCCCGTAAAACGATGCGGGTTCCGGTGCTTCGTCTTCGGTTAAGGTGGCGTGAAGACCGTAAATGGAAGAAGTTGATATGTTTGTAAACAACTTCAGGTTTTTGCAGGTTAAGGCGAAATCAATAAGGTTCTTAGTAGCCACCAGGTTATTCAGCAAATAATCTTCAAAGCTCGACGAAGAAGCGATACCTGGTTGCGCCGCAAAGTGAAAAATATAATCAAAATCGGTTGCCAGGCCTTTAAAATCTTTGGGCTCCCGCAGATCTACAATTTTTACAGGAATCCCGGCCTGGTCCAGATGTTTGGCATTGCGGTCCTTGAGGTCTGGGCTGTAGTAAGGAGAAAAATTATCGATGCCTACCACATCAAAATCCATTTCTTTCAGGCGTTCTGCACAATGTGAACCTATAAAACCGGCTGCACCGGTAACTAATACTTTCATCTTCAATCTAATTTACGGGGGAGCCTTAACGTCATCCGGTTATGGCTCCCTAAAACCTTAATTTATTCTTTAAAAATTTTGGCATAGCCAAAGCGATGTAACGCATATACCAGCAGCGCGATAAGGGCACCAACTGCAAAACCGGTAAGCACATCACCCGGATAGTGAACACCTACGTAAATGCGGCTATATCCTACCAGCACTGCCCAAAACAGCAGTAATGGAAACACCCATTTAAATCGGTTTTTCAATAACAAACCTACAAAAACGGCCAGCGCCATGGAACTCGCGGCGTGAGCCGAAAAGTACCCGTAGCTTCCGCAGCGCACGGCAATAAAACGGGCCTGTTCCATAATACCTTCCTGTCTACAGGGCCGTAAACGCTCAAAACCGTGTTTAAAAACATTCGCTAGCTGGTCTGTAGCGGTTATAAGCAGAACTACAAATAGCAGCGTATACAAGGTACCTTTCAGCCCAAAGCGTTTAAAAATCAAAAACAGTAAAACCGCATAAAACGGGATACTGCTCCATTTATCGGTGAGCGTGAGCCAAAAAGGATCCCAGGTCTCAGAGCCCAAATTATTGAGCCAGAGATACAGGTCATAATCCAGTTGCTTCAGCTCGTTCATCTATTCTTCTTCGTAACGGGCTACTTCCCGGTCGTAAAAATCAGTTGCGGCCTGAATGAGATTTTCAGCTTCAGAAGCTAGCTCATCTTCGTCATTTTTGTCAAAATCCTCCAGCCATTCTACCTCATCGGTCTTTAAATCGATAATAAACCGGGGGAAATCGGTGTGAATTACAAAAATGGATTCGGGAAAATCGGTATTATCGCCCAGTATAAATTTTGGAAGTTCCATAAGTTTCATTTAAACATCCGGAATTTTCTTCAAGTGGAAACCTTCCGAATCAAAAAGTGGCACAAAGGTAAGTTTACTTTGCAGATTATACGACTTCGGCAGATTGAAGTTTTATACCTTATCTTCGTTGCCCAGAGAAAACGCAGGAAAATTATGCAGCCTACAACCATACTTTTACTCATAGCCGGTTATTTTATTACGCTTGTTCTGGTATCCTATTTTACAGGAAAAGGCGGCTCTAACGAAGACTTTTTTAAAGCCAGCAAGCAATCGCCCTGGTATCTGGTGGCCTTTGGAATGATAGGCGCCTCGCTTTCGGGGGTTACCTTTATATCGGTACCCGGCTGGGTTGAAGCTTCGCAATTTAGTTATTTTCAGGTGGTATTGGGTTATACAGTAGGTTATGCGGTGATTAGTCTCGTGTTGCTTCCGTTGTACTACCGGCTTAATCTGACTTCGATTTATACGTATTTAGACGGGCGTTTTGGCAATGCTTCTTATAAAACAGGAGCTTCTTTTTTCCTCCTGAGCCGCGTTGTGGGTGCCAGTTTTCGCCTGTATCTCGTGGCCAATGTGTTGCAATTACTGGTTTTTGACAGTATGGGCGTACCGTTTTGGGTAACCGTAACCATAACCATTTTACTCATTTGGCTCTATACCTTTAAAAGCGGAATTAAAACCATTGTATGGACAGACACCCTGCAAACGCTTTTTATGCTCATCGCGCTGGGAGTTGCGATTTATTTCGTGTCTGCAGATTTAGGTCTGGATGCCGGTTCTATATTCACTTTTATAGCCGACAGCAATCTGTCACAAATGTTCTTTTTTGACGATTGGAAGAGTGCCGATTTTTTCTTCAAACAGTTCATCAGTGGTGCCTTTATCGCGATTGTAATGACCGGCCTCGATCAGGATATGATGCAAAAAAACCTTACCTGTCGCAGCCTTGAAGATGCCCAAAAGAATATGTTTTGGTTTACAATGGTGCTAACCGTCGTAAATTTCATTTTCCTGGCTTTGGGAGTATTGCTCACGGTGTATGCTGAAACTAATGGAATAGAAGCTTCAAAAGACGATCTGTTTCCGTTTATTGCTACAAAAGCAGGAATGGGCTTCGGCATCGCGATTTTCTTTATTTTGGGACTCATCGCAGCGGCCTACTCCAGTGCAGACAGTGCTTTGACGGCACTTACGACCTCCTTTAGCATCGATATTCTGGAGATCGAAAAGAAATACGAAAAGGCCAAACAAATCGCAATCCGTAAAAAGATACACATCCTTTTTTCAGTACTCCTGGTTTTGGTAATTATAGGGTTTAAATACCTCATTGCCGATGAAAGCGTAATCGCCAAACTCTTTGTTTTTGCGGGCTACACCTATGGACCCCTATTGGGACTTTATGCTTTTGGCTTATTTACCAAATGGCAGGTGCGGGATTATTTGGTACCTGTAGTCGCGATACTTACCCCCATAACCGGCTATGTATTGAGCCTGCTCTCACAGAAGTATCTCAATTTCGAATTCGGTTTTTTTATCCTCATTTTAAACGGACTGCTCACCTTTATGGGGCTAATAGCTATTCGTACCCAGAAGCACTAAGGTACAGGCATAATCGGGTTCTATTCCCGCATCCTGAAGTTTTTTAGCAAAAGAAGGGTTCTCGGTACCCGGGTTGAATATAACGCGCTTGGGTTTTAAATCTAAAATATAGCTGTAGTATTCTTCCTGTCGCTGTGGATTGAGATATAACGTAACCGTATCCAGCTCTGAATAGTCCGGTCTACCGGTATCAATAGGAATCCCCGCCACACTACCTTCTCGCAAACCCAGCGCGACCACCGGCTGTCCATTTTGTACCAGTCTTTTAATTGCCATATGTGAATATCGTGCGGGATTGAGAGATGCTCCCAATACAAGGGTTTTCTTTTTATGCATAGCCTTTTAAACTTTTAAAAGCCTCAAGTTACAGGTTAAACATTCCTCTCAATACTAAAAGCACGTTAAATGAGCCTTACTCCTGTAACAAAGCCGAAACGCAGCAGTCTATAGAATAGAAGTCGACTTCCAAGTTTGAATTGTTTATAAATTAGTTTTGATGGTTAGTGTTAATTTCTAGCGTTCAAGCTTGAAAACCCGGGATTTAGCGGTCCCGGGTTTTTATTTTGAAACATCAGTTTCCTGATTATTTTTGATCAGCTACGTAATAACCTGTAAATCATAATACTGAAATTAATTTGAATGGTGGGATTCGTTTCTTCTTTAGCCTTCTTTTTCTTCAGCATAGCAATAAGTCCCCGTTAAAAATTTTCGAAGCCTTGGAGAAAATTTAGGGGAGTTTTTGCGGTTTTGCCTGATAAGGCAAAAATGCCTTAGAAAAAGTGTCCTTTCTTTTGTTACTTTTCTTTGGACAATCAAAGAAAAGTAAAGAACATAATTTTAAAACTAGATGTTCACTAATTCGAATGTTTTCGTCTTAAATCTTCAAGACAAAATTGCAGAGGAAGTAAAAAGAAAAATACTTTTGATTGTTGGCTTCCTTAAGACAGGATTGATTTTAAAATAAATGTAGTTTTTACTGTAACAGAATTACAACTTGTTCGTCTTTTAATAAACCGCTAATCACGGGATACTTTGGTTTAGCTATTATGCAATGCAAAGTATTATGTTTTAACATCAATCAAAAATCGAACAGTTATGAAATCTAACCACAGGCTTCTTAGCCTACTCTTTGTATTAATCAGTTTTACGGCTTTTGCCCAACCCAAACCTACGGAAGTCATTACCGGCTCGGTTTCCGGTGTTGTGATGGACAACCAGCTTAACCAGCCCATACCTTACGCCACGGTAATGATCGTCAATCCCAATGGCGAAACCCTTACCGGCGGTATCACTAACGATGACGGGATTTTTGAAATTGAAAAAATCCCCGAAGGTTCTTACACCTTAAAAGTGCAGTTTATAGGTTACGAATCGGTTACCCGCGACCTCGTGGTCGACCGCGAACACCGAGAAACCGATTTTGGTAAAATACCTCTGGAAGCGGTAGCAGCTGAACTGGATGCCGTTAATGTAGTTGCCGAACGCACCACTATTGAGCAGAAAATAGACCGTAAGGTTATCAATATCGGGAAGGACCTTACCACAGCCGGAGCTACTGCTGCCGATATTATGAATAACATAC